>NZ_JANBOB010000003.1:0-1106 GCF_035615195.1 Acinetobacter sp. IK31
ACCATGGTAAAACAACTTTAACTGCTGCGATTGCAACTATTTGTGCAAAAACTTACGGCGGTGAAGCGAAAGATTACTCACAAATCGACTCAGCACCTGAAGAAAAAGCACGTGGTATTACAATTAATACTTCACACGTAGAATACGATTCTCCAATCCGTCACTACGCTCACGTAGACTGCCCGGGCCACGCCGATTATGTTAAAAACATGATTACTGGTGCTGCTCAGATGGACGGCGCGATCCTTGTATGTGCTGCGACTGATGGCCCAATGCCACAAACTCGTGAACACATCCTTCTTTCTCGTCAGGTTGGTGTACCTTACATCATCGTATTCTTGAACAAGTGTGACCTTGTTGATGATGAAGAATTACTTGAATTAGTAGAAATGGAAGTTCGTGAACTTCTTTCTACTTATGACTTCCCAGGTGATGATACTCCAGTTATCCGTGGTTCTGCGCTTAAAGCGTTGGAAGGCGATGCTGGTCAATATGGCGAGCCTTCAGTTCTTGCTCTTGTTGAAGCGCTTGACTCTTACATTCCAGAACCAGAACGTGCTATCGACAAAGCATTCTTGATGCCAATCGAAGACGTATTCTCTATTTCTGGTCGTGGTACTGTAGTAACAGGCCGTGTTGAATCTGGTATCGTTAAAGTTGGCGAATCAGTTGAAATCGTTGGTATTCGTGACACAGTAGTAACGACTGTAACTGGCGTAGAAATGTTCCGTAAATTGCTTGACGAAGGTCGTGCAGGCGAGAACTGTGGTGTTCTTCTACGTGGTACTAAGCGTGAAGACGTACAACGTGGTCAAGTACTTGCTAAACCAGGTACAATCAAGCCACACACTAAATTCGATGCAGAAGTATACGTACTTTCTAAAGAAGAAGGTGGTCGTCATACTCCATTCCTTAACGGCTACCGTCCACAGTTCTACTTCCGTACAACTGACGTAACTGGCGCAATCCAATTACAAGACGGCGTTGAAATGGTTATGCCAGGTGACAACGTTGAAATGTCAGTAGAATTAATCCACCCGATCGCAATGGACCCAGGTCTACGTTTTGCGATCCGTGAAGGTGGTCGTACTGTAGGTGCTGGTGTT
>NZ_JANBOB010000004.1:0-5515 GCF_035615195.1 Acinetobacter sp. IK31
AGAACAACTTGTGTGGATTTTTACTGATTGATTGATCGAAATATTATCATTGATTGATTGGTTTAAATTACTCGAAGTTTATTTGAGCGAAATTTAAGTCAGAAAATTGATGAGCCAGAATTGGCACCTTGTCTTTAATAAGGTGCAAAATGATTTTTAACTGAAGAGTTTGATCATGGCTCAGATTGAACGCTGGCGGCAGGCTTAACACATGCAAGTCGAGCGGAGTGATGGTGCTTGCACTATCACTTAGCGGCGGACGGGTGAGTAATGCTTAGGAATCTGCCTATTAGTGGGGGACAACATTTCGAAAGGAATGCTAATACCGCATACGTCCTACGGGAGAAAGCAGGGGATCTTCGGACCTTGCGCTAATAGATGAGCCTAAGTCGGATTAGCTAGTTGGTGGGGTAAAGGCCTACCAAGGCGACGATCTGTAGCGGGTCTGAGAGGATGATCCGCCACACTGGGACTGAGACACGGCCCAGACTCCTACGGGAGGCAGCAGTGGGGAATATTGGACAATGGGCGCAAGCCTGATCCAGCCATGCCGCGTGTGTGAAGAAGGCCTTATGGTTGTAAAGCACTTTAAGCGAGGAGGAGGCTACTGAAGTTAATACCTTCAGATAGTGGACGTTACTCGCAGAATAAGCACCGGCTAACTCTGTGCCAGCAGCCGCGGTAATACAGAGGGTGCAAGCGTTAATCGGATTTACTGGGCGTAAAGCGCGCGTAGGCGGCTAATTAAGTCAAATGTGAAATCCCCGAGCTTAACTTGGGAATTGCATTCGATACTGGTTAGCTAGAGTGTGGGAGAGGATGGTAGAATTCCAGGTGTAGCGGTGAAATGCGTAGAGATCTGGAGGAATACCGATGGCGAAGGCAGCCATCTGGCCTAACACTGACGCTGAGGTGCGAAAGCATGGGGAGCAAACAGGATTAGATACCCTGGTAGTCCATGCCGTAAACGATGTCTACTAGCCGTTGGGGCCTTTGAGGCTTTAGTGGCGCAGCTAACGCGATAAGTAGACCGCCTGGGGAGTACGGTCGCAAGACTAAAACTCAAATGAATTGACGGGGGCCCGCACAAGCGGTGGAGCATGTGGTTTAATTCGATGCAACGCGAAGAACCTTACCTGGCCTTGACATAGTAAGAACTTTCCAGAGATGGATTGGTGCCTTCGGGAACTTACATACAGGTGCTGCATGGCTGTCGTCAGCTCGTGTCGTGAGATGTTGGGTTAAGTCCCGCAACGAGCGCAACCCTTTTCCTTATTTGCCAGCGAGTAATGTCGGGAACTTTAAGGATACTGCCAGTGACAAACTGGAGGAAGGCGGGGACGACGTCAAGTCATCATGGCCCTTACGGCCAGGGCTACACACGTGCTACAATGGTCGGTACAAAGGGTTGCTACCTAGCGATAGGATGCTAATCTCAAAAAGCCGATCGTAGTCCGGATTGGAGTCTGCAACTCGACTCCATGAAGTCGGAATCGCTAGTAATCGCGGATCAGAATGCCGCGGTGAATACGTTCCCGGGCCTTGTACACACCGCCCGTCACACCATGGGAGTTTGTTGCACCAGAAGTAGGTAGTCTAACCGCAAGGAGGACGCTTACCACGGTGTGGCCGATGACTGGGGTGAAGTCGTAACAAGGTAGCCGTAGGGGAACCTGCGGCTGGATCACCTCCTTAACGAAAGATTGACGATTGGTAAGAATCCACAACAAGTTGTTCTTCATAGATGTATCTGAGGGTCTGTAGCTCAGTTGGTTAGAGCACACGCTTGATAAGCGTGGGGTCACAAGTTCAAGTCTTGTCAGACCCACCATGACTTTGACTGATTAAGGTTATAGACAGAAAGATACATAACTGATGATGTAAGCTGGGGACTTAGCTTAGTTGGTAGAGCGCCTGCTTTGCACGCAGGAGGTCAGGAGTTCGACTCTCCTAGTCTCCACCAGAACTTAAGAGAAGTTCGGATTACAGAAATTAGTAAATAAAGATTTAGATCTTGGTTTATTAACTTCTGTGATTTAAGTATCACGGTATTAAGCATGACCTGACGAAGGCATGTTTATTCATTAACAGATTGGCAAAATTGAGTCTGAAATAAATTGTTCACTCAATAATGAAAAGAGAAGAAGTAATTCTAATCTTGGAATTCATTGAGAACTAGCAAATTAACTGAATCAAGCGTTTTGGTATATGAATTAGATTGAAGCTGTACAGTGTTTAAATACACAGTACTTCAAACTGTAAGAGATTGATGAGAAATCATTGATCATGTCTTATTACTCCTTGTAGGTAATAACGACTGTTTGGGGTTGTATAGTCAAGTAATTAAGTGCATGTGGTGGATGCCTTGGCAGTCAGAGGCGATGAAAGACGTAATAGCCTGCGATAAGCTCCGGGGAGGCGGCAAATATCCTTTGATCCGGAGATTTCTGAATGGGGGAACCCACCTACTTTAAGGTAGGTATTGCAACATGAATACATAGTGTTGCAAGGCGAACGAGGGGAAGTGAAACATCTCAGTACCCTTAGGAAAAGAAATCAATTGAGATTCCCTTAGTAGCGGCGAGCGAACGGGGATCAGCCCATTAAGTTATGTGTGTTTTAGTGGAACGCTCTGGGAAGTGCGAACGTAGAGGGTGATATTCCCGTACACGAAAGGGCACACATAATGATGACGAGTAGGGCGAGGCACGTGAAACCTTGTCTGAATATGGGGGGACCATCCTCCAAGGCTAAATACTCCTGACTGACCGATAGTGAACCAGTACCGTGAGGGAAAGGCGAAAAGAACCCCTGTGAGGGGAGTGAAATAGATCCTGAAACCGCATGCATACAAGCAGTGGGAGCCGACTTGTTCGGTGACTGCGTACCTTTTGTATAATGGGTCAGCGACTTATATTCAGTAGCGAGGTTAACCGTATAGGGGAGCCGTAGAGAAATCGAGTCTTAATAGGGCGTTTAGTTGCTGGGTATAGACCCGAAACCAGGCGATCTATCCATGAGCAGGTTGAAGGTTGGGTAACACTAACTGGAGGACCGAACCCACTGTCGTTGAAAAGCCAGGGGATGACTTGTGGATAGGGGTGAAAGGCTAATCAAGCCTGGTGATAGCTGGTTCTCCCCGAAAGCTATTTAGGTAGCGCCTCGGACGAATACCATAGGGGGTAGAGCACTGTTTCGGCTAGGGGGTCATCCCGACTTACCAAACCGATGCAAACTCCGAATACCTATGAGTACTATCCGGGAGACAGACTGCGGGTGCTAACGTCCGTAGTCAAGAGGAAAACAATCCAGACCGCCAGCTAAGGCCCCAAAATCATAGTTAAGTGGGAAACGATGTGGGAAGGCATAGACAGCTAGGAGGTTGGCTTAGAAGCAGCCACCCTTTAAAGAAAGCGTAATAGCTCACTAGTCGAGTCGGCCTGCGCGGAAGATGTAACGGGGCTAAAACTATGTGCCGAAGCTGCGGATTTGACTTTTAAGTCAAGTGGTAGGGGAGCGTTCTGTAAGCCGATGAAGGTGTATTGAGAAGTATGCTGGAGGTATCAGAAGTGCGAATGCTGACGTGAGTAACGACAAAACGGGTGAAAAACCCGTTCGCCGAAAGACCAAGGGTTCCAGTCCAACGTTAATCGGGGCTGGGTGAGTCGACCCCTAAGGCGAGGCCGAAAGGCGTAGTCGATGGGAAATTGGTTAATATTCCAATACTTCTGTGTAATGCGATGAGAGGACGGAGAAGGTTAAGTCAGCCTGGCGTTGGTTGTCCAGGTGAAAGGAAGTAGGCATGCATCTTAGGCAAATCCGGGGTGCTCTATGCTGAGATCTGATAGCAAGCTGTACTTGTACAGCGAAGTGGCTGATACCATGCTTCCAGGAAAAGTCTCTAAGCTTCAGTTACACAGGAATCGTACCCTAAACCGACACAGGTGGTCAGGTCGAGTAGACCAAGGCGCTTGAGAGAACTCTGCTGAAGGAACTAGGCAAAATGGTACCGTAACTTCGGGAGAAGGTACGCTGTTGTTGGTGATGGAACTTGCTTCCTGAGCTGATGACAGCCACAGAAACCAGGCCGCTGCAACTGTTTATTAAAAACATAGCACTCTGCAAACACGAAAGTGGACGTATAGGGTGTGATGCCTGCCCGGTGCTGGAAGGTTAATTGATGGGGTTAGCGTAAGCGAAGCTCTTGATCGAAGCCCCAGTAAACGGCGGCCGTAACTATAACGGTCCTAAGGTAGCGAAATTCCTTGTCGGGTAAGTTCCGACCTGCACGAATGGCATAATGATGGCGGCGCTGTCTCCAGCAGAGGCTCAGTGAAATCGAAATCGCTGTGAAGATGCAGTGTACCCGCGGCTAGACGGAAAGACCCCGTGAACCTTTACTGCAGCTTGACATTGAACTTTGACCTTACTTGTGTAGGATAGGTGGGAGGCTTTGAAGTTGGAACGCTAGTTCCAATGGAGCCGTCCTTGAAATACCACCCTGGTAATGTTGAGGTTCTAACTCTGCCCCGTAATCCGGGGCGAGGACCATGTCTGGTGGGTAGTTTGACTGGGGCGGTCTCCTCCTAAAGAGTAACGGAGGAGTACGAAGGTGCGCTCAGCGTGGTCGGAAATCACGCGTAGAGTATAAAGGCAAAAGCGCGCTTAACTGCGAGACCCACAAGTCGAGCAGGTACGAAAGTAGGTCTTAGTGATCCGGTGGTTCTGTATGGAAGGGCCATCGCTCAACGGATAAAAGGTACTCTGGGGATAACAGGCTGATACCGCCCAAGAGTTCATATCGACGGCGGTGTTTGGCACCTCGATGTCGGCTCATCTCATCCTGGGGCTGAAGCAGGTCCCAAGGGTATGGCTGTTCGCCATTTAAAGAGGTACGCGAGCTGGGTTTAGAACGTCGTGAGACAGTTCGGTCCCTATCTACCGTGGGCGCTGGAAATTTGAGAGGATCTGCTCCTAGTACGAGAGGACCAGAGTGGACGAACCTCTGGTGTACCGGTTGTGACGCCAGTCGCATCGCCGGGTAGCTATGTTCGGAAGGGATAACCGCTGAAAGCATCTAAGCGGGAAGCCTACCTCAAGATAAGATTTCCCTAGGACTTTATGTCCTCTAAAGAGCCGTTCGAGACTAGGACGTTGATAGGTTGGATGTGGAAGCATAGTGATATGTGAAGCTGACCAATACTAATTGCTCGTGAGGCTTGACTATACAACACCCAAGCAGTTGTATATATGGCATCAATCGATTCATTAATATGCAAAGCAACTTGATTTAGTTATATGTTTAGCTAAAATGAACAAAATAGAGTAAGACTCAATCAGCCCATCTGTAAAGATTTGGAAAACGCATCGGCAACCAATAAGACCAATGCAAGTATCCATACCAGTTGTGCTGGCGACCATAGCAAGAGTGAACCACCTGATCCCTTCCCGAACTCAGAAGTGAAACCTCTTAGCGCTGATGGTAGTGTGGGGTTTCCCATGTGAGAGTAAGTCA
>NZ_JANBOB010000005.1:0-131868 GCF_035615195.1 Acinetobacter sp. IK31
AGCGACTCTGATTCTGACAGCGACTCTGATTCTGACAGTGACTCTGATTCTGACAGTGACTCTGATTCGGACAGTGACTCTGATTCGGACAGCGACTCTGATTCGGACAGTGATTCTGACTCTGACAGCGATTCGGACTCTGACAGCGATTCTGATAGCGACAGCGATTCGGATTCGGACAGCGATTCTGACTCGGACAGCGATTCTGACTCGGACAGCGATTCTGATTCTGATAGTGACTCGGACTCTGACAGCGACTCGGATTCAGACAGTGACTCTGATTCGGATAGCGACAGCGATTCTGACAGTGACTCGGATTCGGACTTGGTTGCGAATGATGATTTGGCAACGCTCGATGCCAATATTGATCCGACGACAAGCTCTGTACCTACACAATCTAAGACGTCTGTAGTTTTACCTTCTTATGATGGTTTGATTTTGGATTGGACTTGGGCTGCGAACAATGCCTTGCAAGTAGAAGTTCCTCAAGGAACATTGCAGGACTTTAATGTAAATATCAGTGGCTTATATGCAGGTGTGGGTATTGTGAGTTTAGGCCTCGATGTTCTTCGCCTAAATGAAAATACAGGAGAGTATGAACTTTATGAGCATATTCCAAACGCCGGAACTGCTTTTGCAGCACTTGTAGGATTCTATACAGGCGGAACGACAATTAATGATTTACCTGAAGGTCAATATGCCATTGTCATGACAAATGACCAAGGGCTTAACTTTACAGGTTTAGGCTTCCCAACTTTAACTATTCCATCAGGTGGCGTAGCAACTGATTATGGTGAGGTTGTTGTAAGTGGCAATGTCATTGTTCCTGAAGGACTAGGAGATGTAGCGGATGTTGATCCTGAAGGTCAGCCATTAGTCGTTACGCAAGTAGTTTCTGAGACTGGTAATACATTAACAGTGAATCAATCTGATAATGGTTTCCAAAAAATAGAAGGTGCTTATGGTGACCTCTATATTGATAAGGATGGGAATTATGAATACATCCGAAATCCGGAAATTCCTAACTCAGTAGGTAAAGTTGATACGTTTACTTATACAATTCAAGATGTTGATGGAAATACAGCGACAGCTAATCTCAATATCCGAATTGATAGTTCTCAAGTAGACATTAACTGGCCAACTGACCCTACTTTGGATGGTACAGTTGATTTAGTTGCTACTAATGATATCAATGGCGCTCAAGTAGATTACACAAACTTTGTTGCAACAAAATCAGCAGATCTTGGTTCAATGACGGCTTCGGTTACTCGTACTGGTAGCTTATTTGGTGGTTATACTTATACGCGTAATCCTGGAACAGATACTTCAGATGCTATTACTGTAGATAAAAATGCCTCAGCTGTTTTATCTATCAAAGTTACTACAACTGATTCATCTGGCGCTAATAATGATACCTTCGGTTATAGCGTACAAAAATTGGTAGGGGGTAGCTGGCAAACTGTATATGTTTCACCAACTACAACTTATAGTCATCCATTCCTAGGTGGGTCGAATGCTACGATCATTGATAATAGTTATTCAATACCAGCGGATAGTGTAGCGACACAATGGCGTGTAGTTTATACAAGTACCGAAAGTAATGAGTCATTCCTTATTAATGGCACTAATACAACTTCAGTACAAACTTCAGTTCAACCAACAGTGACACATTATGATGCATTTACTGCTTCTGGAGAGTTTACTCCAGCGACAGGTAACATAATTACTGATGATAGTGGTAATGGTACTGACGTAACAGGAGGTGTGGGTACTAAATTGTTTGTGGAAAATGCAGCTGGTGTATTTGTTGAAGCTACTGGTCAAACTTTAGTTTACAGTAATGGAACATTAAATATTACTGCAAACGGTACATATACATTTACTCCAAATGCCACAGCAGACGGAAGTCAAACTACAAGTTTCAATTATAAACTTATAGCTGCGAATGGTGATGAAAGTAATGTAGCTACATTAGCAATTAATTTGGGTAGACATTATGAAACGGGCACTGGAAATGATTTAATTTCTGGTACATCAGGAAATGATGTTTATACAACTGGTACTGGTGCAGATACAGTTATATTTAAACTTCTAAATACTACGGATCCTACAGGTGGAAATGGTTCAGATACTTGGAGTGATTTTAATAAAGCAGAAGGAGATAAAATCGATATAAGTAATTTATTATCAGGTCAGTCTGTTAATAATACAAATATTGGTCAATATGTAACTGCTACTCAAGTAGGTAGTGATACAGTAATTAATATAGATAGAGATGGAAGTGGAGGATCTTATAATTCTACAGAAATCTTAACTATTAAAAATACTAATACTACGATTGATGAACTACTACAAAATAGTCAAATATTATTTTAATTTGATTACTTAATAAAAGAGGATCTACGGATCCTCTTTTTATTTTGTCTAAATAATTTTTAAATTAAATGTGATATGTTATAATAAGTTAAAAGATTTTTTAAAGAGATAATATGGAAATTAATACATATAGTAAATTTGAGGAATTCAAAAGAAAATTAAAAGATTGGTTGGTAATTCAATTAAAAAGCCACTCTGAAATTGAGAAATATATATGTATTTTCTTATCTGTTGGAAATGAAAAAAAACGCTGTGAAGTATGGAATACTTTTGATGAAAATATTAATACTGTATTAAAAAGAATATATTCTTTTTTAGATAAATTATATTCTAAAAATAGAGGATTACCTGAGTTTTTTAAAATAGATATTGCATATAATATTAGTGAGGAGAACTGGGGAGATGTTGATTTTTCTGTTTTAAATCAGGAGCATAATAATCATTATAGAAAAGGTGTTAGCTTTGATGAAAAATTTAATATATGTTTTTTAGAACAAGAAATATATAGTAAAGCTATTATAAAAGGTATTTCATTTGATAAACCTAATTTTTTTGATGAAAAGAACCTTAATGATGCGATAAAAGCAAAATATAAAAATATTACTAAGTATTTTAAATTAGATGATATAAAAAAAGTGTGGGTTTTTGATACTATAGCTGCTTTTTATGAAAATGGGGTGTTTATTGATTTGCAGACTAGAGGTGTAGCAAATGGAATAAGATTTAATTCTAAAATTAATAATGCTGATATTAAAGAAATTATTATTAATAATGCTGAGTTTTTGTATAATCAAATTATGGATGATGGTCGCTTTGTTTATGGATATTTTCCCGCGTATGATAGGGAGATTAAAAGCTATAATACTGTCAGACATTGTACATCTTTATATGCATTGTTAGAAACATTGGAAGTGGATTTTAATAAAAAATATTTAGATAAAATTGAAAAATCTATAGAGTATGCATTCGAAAAATTTTATAAAATTATAGAAGAAAAAGGATTTATGATTGATGGGGAACAAGATTTAGAAATAAAATTAGGATCAAATGCAACTACAATTTTTATGCTTGCTAAATATCAGGAAATAACGGGTAATGATAAGTATCTTAAAAATGCTGAAATGTTAGCAAAAGGGATACAATATATGATTGATGAACATGGACAGACTAGTCATATTTTAAATTATCCTTCATTAAGTGTAAAAGAAAAATTTAGAATTGTATATTATGATGGTGAAGCTGCTTTAGGGCTCTTACGTTTATATCAGATTAATAAAGATGAAGATTTACTAAATACAGTTAAACTAATATTTGATAATTTTATTGTTAAAAAATATGATAAATATCATGATCATTGGTTAAGTTATTGTACAAATGAATTAACAAAAATATGTCCTGAAGAAAAATATTTTAAATTCGGAATGAATAATTATCTGAATCACATGGATTTTATTAAAAATAGAAAAACTGCTTATGCAACATTTTTAGAAATGATGATGTCAGCATATAAAATGGTTTTATATATGCGAGATAATGGTTATCTAGATTTATTTAATGAAGCTAAGTTTAATGAATTAAAAGAATTAATTAAATATAGAGTTGAATTTCAACTTTCTACAGGTTTCTTTTATCCAGAATTAGCGATGTATATGGCTAGGCCAGACAAAATTAAGAATGCATTCTTTGTTAGGCATGATCGTTTTAGAGCAAGAATAGATGATCAAGAGCATAATTTATCTGGTTTAGTAGCTTTTTATAAATATTTTGAGTGACATATGAAAAGACAATATATAGAGCTAAAAAAAAATATGAGTAAACATAATATATATTTTACTCGTAATGGTAACTCAAGGTTTCTTGATGAAGATTACATTAATTTTCTCGAAAAAGTAGAAATTGAACCATTTTGTGCATTTTTAGTCGGTAATAATGTTTGGAGTATGGGGGCATTTTCTTATAGCTGGTCTGTATTACCAATTACGACTAAAGTAGGTCGGTATTGCTCAATAGCAGAGGGAGTAAGAGTGCTTGGTTTAAGGCATCCTCATGAATGGCTCACAACCTCAGCAACAACATATGATCGAAATTTTATAATTTATCAAAAATATTTGGAAGTTAATAAGATGGATCAAAATGCCCGAAGGTTACCAAATAACCCTGAGTTCAAAATACTTGATATTGGTCATGATGTTTGGATAGGGGCAAGGGTGTTGCTAAAACCAACAATAACTATCGGAAATGGAGCTGTAATTGCTGCAAATTCAGTCGTTACAAAGGATGTTCCCCCTTATGCAATTGTCGGTGGTAATCCAGCCAAAATTATAAAATACAGATTTGATGATGATATTATTAATCATTTATTAAAATCAAAATGGTGGGAATATGGATTTTCAGATATTCAAAAACTGGAAATAGATAATATTCAAAAATTTTTAATTGAATTTAATTTACAAAAAAACAATTTAGTAAAAATGAACTTAGAAAAATTAATAGTGGAGTGAAGGATGAGCACTATTACAAGTATTGATACTAGATTAATAGGATTAGCCGAATTTAACTCAATTATGAAAAAAATTGAGAGAATCTCTGCTAAATCATTATCAATCTATATTGTTAATGAAGAGCATAGTATTGAGGTTTATTCTAGGAATGAAAATATAAAAATTGTACCTGGGTCAGTTATAAAATTATTAACACTCTTTTTGGTATTCGATTTAAATATTTCTTTAAGAGAGATTGTGAAAATTAAAAAAAATAATCTAATTGTTGGAAGTGGTTATAACTTATTTGAAAATGATCTTATAACAATTAATGACTTACTTAAAAATATGTTATTTAAATCAAGTAATACAAGTGCTGAGGTTTTAAAAGAAGTAATTGAAGAAAAAACGAAAATTTCTTATGAAGAGCATGCAATAAAATTAATAAATAAACTCGGGATGAAACTTACAAATATTTTAAATTCCCATGGCTTATATAAAAACAAACAATATACAACTGTTGATGATTTATTGAAACTAGTTGTTAATATGTTGAAGAACAAAAAAATAGAATCTTTCTTATTTTATGCTCATCAGAGTATCGTTGTTCAGAGAAATAAAAATTATATCAATATTGATTTTGAAACAAATGAAAAAATATTTATTAAAACAGGAACACTTTTTCCCAATGTATTTAATAGTATACAGATAGTAAAAATACGCAATAATTACTTTGTTGCTTGTCTAGGATATTCAAAAAGTGATCATAGTAGATTGATTGATCAAGAAATAATTAATGATTTAATGGGAGTAATATAATGTCTATATTTGGAATTTTAAAACCAGCAAAGAATCTAACAGATGTAGAGGAAATTTTCATTATTGTTGCCCAAAGCCGAGGGCACGAAGCTTATGTTTTTACAGCAAAAGATGTATGTTTTGAAACTGAAAAGATAGTAGGTAAGACTATATTAAATGGAAAAGTTTTAGAAAAAGAATTTAACTTTCCTGATGTAATTCAAAATAGGCTAGCTGTTAAGGCTGAGGATAAAGAAATATATTTAAAATTAGCAGAAATAATTCCTTTTACTTCAAATAGAATTGGAACAAAAAAAAATGTTGATCTAAAACTTAAAAAAATCGAAGATATCAATGAATTCTTGATAAGTGTTGATGACTGTAAAGAATTTGATGATCTTTCGAATGCAATTCAAAAATATAAAAAAGTGATATTAAAACCATTATCAAGTAATCAAGGAAAAGGAATTTTTTCTGTAGAATTTTTAGGTAAAAAATATATAGTAAAACAATTGGATAAAAGATATGAGTTTAATAAAAATGAACTTAGAAATTTTTTTGATAAAGATATCAAAAATAAAGGTTACTCCTTAAGTAAATATTTTAATAGTTCTACAAATAATTCACTTAATACAGTCTTTCGGATGCAAATTAGTAGAGGCGCAGGTGGAAAGTGGAAATTAATAAAATTCTTTCCCTACGTAAATATTAATAAAAATATTGATATTACAAATGGTATGCAAGGAGCCTTAATTACCACACGTGAAAAAATGTTTTTAGAACAATTTTATCCAGACTCATTTGAAAAAATTAATAAAAGTATAAAGAAGATCTTCGAAAAATTTCCACTCGCTTTTCAAAAGCAATATGCATGGCGTTTAGACTCATTAGGATTAGACTTAGGCATTGATCAGGAAGGGAATATTGCTATATTTGAAGTCAATGCAGGCCCCGGAATTGGATTTATGGCCTATCCTGTAGCTAAAGCTCAGGTTGATTACTATGAGTGGTTACAAGAAAATGCAAAACCCCCTTTCAAAAATAATTTTTTACCTATCAATTTAAGATAAGGGAATCATAATGTTAAAGGAAAAGAGTATATATATGCTTTATCCTGCAATTAAGCAGGAAAAAAATGGTCTATTAATTGCGTTGATCAAGAGAGCAGATTTATTTAGTAGAAATAGAATTAAAGTAAATATATGTACTCTTTCGTATAACCCTATGATTAATTTACTTTATAAGGATCTGTATATAAGTAAATTGTTGGATTTTGAAGTCAATGAAAATATTAATTTTTTAAATTTATATTCTTTTTATCAAAAAAATGAATTTTCAATTAATTTTGAAGCTGAAGAAAATTATAAATTTACTATAGAAGAAAAAAATATTGAAAGTGATAGTTTAGGAAATTTTAAAGTCTTTGATGATAAAAATAAACTCTGTAAATATTATGTTAAAAATAAGCAAGGACTTTTAAGTCATATAAATATTTTTGAATCCGGACAAATAGTTAAAAGATTGAAATTTAATGAAAAGGGAGTTTTGAGCTCATCACAAGTCTTAGATAGTAATAGATTAGTTATCACAGAAGACTTCTATGATATTAATAATCATCTTGTTCTATCTAGAAATTATAATAAGGAAGGAAAGATAGTTAGTCTATATCTATATGAAGCGGAGGGTGTAATTTCACGAAAGTTTAGTTCAGAAATTGAATTGTTTGAATATACTTTATCCAAAATTAATATGAATGAACACAAGGTTTATATTATTGACAGAGCTATAGTTTTTGCAAAAAAAATTCTATTGAATAAAAAAGAAAATTCTACTGTGATTGGGGTTATTCATGCTGCACATTATTCAAAAGCTAGAGAAAAAGACTCAAAAGCTAATGCTCACTACAATAGCTATATTGAGAACTTAAATAAAATAGATCATCTTATTTTTCTAACAGAGAAACAAAAAATAGATTTTAGTGAAAGATTTGGTTTTTATTCTAACTATACCGTTATCCCACATTTCTACAAAAGTACAAGCTTTGGTGATAGTTCAACTTCACGACAGAAATATCAATGTGTATGCTTAGCAAGATTTGATAAAGTAAAAAGGCTAGATTTACTTATCGAAATATTTGGTGAAATTCACAAAAAAATTCCTCAAGCAAATTTAGATATTTACGGTTTTGGACCTGAAAAAGAAAACTTAATAAAAATTATAAAAAATAATGATTTGGAAGGAATAGTCCGACTACGAGATTTCGTTTCCGATGTAAATTCCGTACTCAAAAATGCAGATCTAATGTTATTTACTAGCGGATCTGAAGGGTTTTGTATGGCTATATTAGATTCTCTAAAGAATAATTGTCCAGTAATTTCTTTTGATATTGATTATGGACCCAGTGAAATGATTATTAATGACTATAATGGGTATTTGATTGAGGATAATAACACGGAAAAATTTATTAATACTACTGTAGAATTATTAAAAAATAGAGAGAAAATAAGTTTATTCCATAAAAACTGCGCTAAATCTGTATGGAGATTCAATGATGAAAATAATTTTAAGTTATGGAAAAATATTATATTTAAATAATATGTTGAAGATTATTTTCTTATTTTTAATCTCATCATTGAGCTTGGCTTGTTTAGCGGCGGATAAAGAAAATATGGCTATCAAAGAAGAAAAAAAATATTATAAATCTGGAAAAATCAGGGTAGTCTATAGTCTGAATGAGATAGAACAGACAGATATCAATAAGAATAATATTCCAGATTATATAGAAAACATCGCAATTCAAGCTAATGCAACTATAGATGCACTTGACTATCTAGGTTTTATTAATCCTCTCAATAGCCCTAGATATAAATCTGAGGTAAGGTATATTGATATTCATGTAGTTGGTCTAAGTTATAATGGTATTGCCTACGATAAACCCTATTTATCCAGTTTTGAGGGGGCAAAAAAAGAAAAAGCATTATTAATCAAATTAAATAGTAGATTAAAAAATTTTCCGGGTAATTACTGGACAGTTGTTGCTCATGAGATATTTCATCTTTATCAATATGGGTATAGTCCATTAAAACCAAGTTGGTATCTTGAAGGTATGGCAAACTGGTCAGAAAGATTATTAAGAAAAGATGACATTGATATAAAGGGGAGAGTTCTTTTACCAACAAGTAGTAGCAGTTTACAAAATAATATTTACCAAGTACCTTACAATAAGTTGTGGTATAGGTTAGCTTTTTTGTCTAAGATGAATGACAGTCAATTGAATTTACCAGATAGCATAATAAAGCGTACGTATGTTGATGATAGTTTAGTTTTTAAAGATAAGTCTTTCTCTGGTTATATATTTATGAGGAATTTTTTATCAAATTTATCACTAGTAGCAAGTGATCGAAGTGTCTTACTTCCATTAAATAGATATAATAATTTTTATAACTCAGCAATAGTTATTAAATGCCTTAAAAAAACAATCCTAGAATCTGGAATAAAACTAAATTCTGATGAGAAAGATTTTTTATCTTTGTAATTCTTGATGTCTATAATTTGTTTTATTAAGCTTGAAAATAAGAAATTTTTTATATTTAATTAATTTTAAATATAAAAATTAAAAAATAGTTTTATTATATTTTTAATATTTTTCTAAAAGTATAGTTTTTTAAATTATTAAAAAAATTACTTTTTTAATTGAAAGGTGACTTAAAAAGTGGATTTAAAACATAATTTTAAAACATTTTTTAAGTTGTTAGTGAGCTTATTCCATGTAAAATAAGGATAATTTTTTTCTTATAAAAATTTATTTTGCACTTAATTAATTTGTAATTGATAAGGCTTAGCTCTCATGTGAAGATAATCTTGAGGATGCTTATTATATAATTATCCTCGTATTTCAGGTTTGAGTGATATTCACTAAGTCCACAGTCTTTTAGGGTGTGGATTCTTCTTAATTGATAAAGAATTTAAACTATATTGATTTCTTTTATTTTTATTTAAGAGTGTAAAGTTAAACTTCACTTAAACTTATTTTAGTGACATATCTATTATTAATAATCCTACTTCTATAAAATTTAATTTAAGATGGATTTTATAAAAATGGATGTTTATATATTTAACATGAGGATTAAAATTAATGAAGAATTTAATTCTAACTCAAATCATATTTTCATTAACACTAATCTTAGCTGGATGCGTGAATCAACCGTATGGGCATCAATCGGTTTATTCGCCAGCTTCTATTAATACCATTGCTAATCATAAGTTGTACTTGATAGCAGAAAAATCAGGCTATGCTAGCGTAGGTACGGGTGAGGTTACCGAAGATAAAGCTGCTCAATATGCAAGTAATCATAAGAAAACAGTGATTTGTGATAAGCATCATTACTATGCTGCGAGTAATGTTAGTAGTGATTTGAAACAGACAAAAATTATTTTAGTAAGTGGTGAAGAGATTGATGTCTCTAAATCATGCTGGGTAGAAGATGCAAAGCCACAAAATTCAATTTATGTCTCTAAATCATCTGTTAGTCATGGTTTTTAATAATTAAGTACATAAAAGTAGACTAAGCTTTAGCTGCTTAGTCTGCCTATAAGACATTCAAATAATTTTAAGAAAGTTTTTTAAACGTTAGCTATTTAAACTAAAGTAATTAATTGAAGCAATAGCCTGAAAATAGTTTTTATATAATTCTATATTTAAATCTATCAAATTATTTTTTTCAATTTCTATTAAGTATATTTTATTATTGTTTACTTCATTTCTTTTTAAAATATACTCTATTATTGAACCTATTTCATTTTTTTTACTTATATTTATTTTTATTATAAAAACTGAAAAACCTATTTCTTTCATTTTTTTTGCATAGAAGCTAGCATAAGTTTTTGTACTTTTTATTAAACCTGTATCAAAAATAATAATTGTAGGAAAAGGTCCAATTCCTGTAGGAATATAAATCTTACCTGTTGTTGGGCCTATTGAAGAATTCCAAAAAATATCATTCATATTAAATATTTATCATATTTTAAAATAAATAAATTTTCATAATATATGCTTTAAAAGCATAAAATTGCTCTCGTTGAAAGCCAAAATTTATAAATTTCAAATGGTTAAATTGTTAAGCCATATTTCTAAATAGATTTATACTATAAAGATTTTCTTGAGAGTTGAATCATTTTAATTCATAGGAAGCAACTCTACGATGTAAATATAATATAATCAATAGAAAATTTATATAAATTATATTTTATTTAAAGTAGTTGTGCTAAATTATTGAAAATTAAAATATTTTTTTGATATATTTAGAGTTGGATAATTATAGATTTAAAGCAAAAATAATTATAATAAAAACTATAAAAATTACTTTTAACGAATTATAAGGAAAAAAGTAATTTAATATATAATAGTTTATATCTAAATTTCAAACGGAAATAAATTTTGAATTTATAAATGTCAATGCTTTATTTTGTTTGGTTCCTAAAATTTAGCGTTATCTGAAGTTGAGTTTACTTAGCCGCCTAATACTTGCTAATATTATATGAATCATTACTCTTCCTTTTCTATATTATTCCATGTGCGTTATAGAATATAAATCCTAATAATTACAATATATTACTTTTCGTTGCATTATTTAAAATTCTTTGGATTACTGTTCTTGTAACTGAAAATTCTTTAGCGAGTGAATATACGCTATAGCCTTTCTTAAATAATTCAATCACTCTATTTTTTTGTTCATTATTTAAAATTTCTGGCCGACCAACTTTTCTTGTTGGTTTGTGATCCTTAAATATCTTATTGTCAGACTTGAACAACTTCTCAAATTCGGCTGATAACTTTAAAAAATGGAGGAAAAAAATTTTCAAGTCACCATTAATTTCATTTTTAGAATAATCTAAGCATATTAATCGGATCTTTTTTTGATCAATTTTATCAACTATTCCTAAAATTTCCTCAAAGCTGTTACCTAAGCAATCCATGCTTTTTATCACTAAAGCATCTCCTTCTTCTAAAGAATAGCTTATTAAATTAAGAAATTTATCTCTATAAACAATAGATTTATCAACAGATACTTCTTCTACTACTAATCTATTCTTTTGGATTTTATAGCCATACTCACTAAAAAAAGAGATATATCTAGAAAATTCAAATTGCAAATTAGGCTCTATTCTAACATAGGCATATGTACGCATATTAAAACACCAAAATTAAACAAAAACAAAACAAATCTTAGCATCTTATTTTTTTAAAAAAAACATGAACTAAATCACAAAAGTGTACTATACAGTGTTTAAAACATATAAATTAAGTACATAACTAATAATTATTTCCTCCTAACTTTTATTAATATCTATAAGTATATTAATTAATATTTTTTTTGATATAGTATATTGCATTTTGAATTAACCATTTACTTTAAATATTTATGAATTTAATATAAATCTGATATTAAAATCTAGTTTTATTTGTTATTTAAATTAATTTAAGTAAATAAAATATAAGAAAATAAAATGTTATTAGTTTTTTGCTTGTTGATTATCAACTTATGTATTTGAATTTTAATAACTTATTTTTTGTTTTTATTTTGTTTTTGATTGGGTGTATAAATTTATTAAAAATTAAATACATAGGTTTAAAACAGATTCAAATAATTAATTATAAGAATTACTTATTTTGTAGCTATAAATATATTTATCCATGGTTTTTTAAAATTTTAATATTTTATTCTAATATTATTTAAAATTTATTGTTAATATTTTTCTAATTTTGATTAATGGTATCTAACGTTAAAAATAATAATTAATTTACTATGCTTTTATCTTGTCATTTATATAATGTTTTTTGATATTATATATTTTTTTGTTTTTTTAATGAGTGGAACTATAAAAAGATTTATATTAATATAAATAAGTATAAATTTAAGATATTAATTATAAAACAAACAATAAGTGAAGCTCTAAAAGTGTTAAGAACCAATTCTTTGATTTGAACATACTTTGGAAATGTACTTCACATAACTCTAAGGAATGGGGAAGTATGCGTACTTATGCTTATATGCGGTTTAATTCTAATATTGATGAATTTGATAAAGAAAAAGATTTTTTTATTTCATTGTTAAATGATTTTAACCATATAGTTCAATATAGTAGAGTAGTGTTAGAGTTAGTCTCAGTTGATAAGACCATTACTTTTAGAACTATATTTTTTAATTTAATTAATTATTCTTTGGAAGAGGGTGACTTTTTAATTGTTAAAAGCATTGACTGTTTAGGAAATTGTTTTAAAGAAATATTATCTACAATTATTTTAATTGAAAGAAAAAAAATTAAATTGCTTATATTGGATTATATAAATAGTGAGTTGGAAGGTGATATTAAAAACAACCTTATCCATTTTTTAGAAATTTGCATTGATTTTGAGAAACTTTTCTTGTCTGATCAAACTGTACAAAAAAAACATAGCTTATCTAAAAAAGTTGGTAGACCAGAAAAATTAACAAATGATCAAAAACAGGAAGTCATTAATAAGTTTAAAAAAGGATTTAGTGTATATTCTTTAGCTAAGGATCTTGCTGTGTCGAGGACTGTGATACAAAGAATAATTGAAAAATCTAGTGAGTAATTATAAATATTAATATTAGATTAAAATATTTTTTATTTTTTGGTTGCTTGTTGTGTATTAAATTGTGTTTTAATCTTTAATTTAATACTTATTAATTTAAATCTTAATTTTTAAATTAAATTCATATTGATGTTTTTATTTTTCTATTGATATTGTTATATAATTTTTATAGTGTAATTTTAATTAATTGAAAGTTGTGTTGCCTAACTATACGATTAATCATAGGATGTAATAAAATAAAATATGGATACGAATATTGATTTAAATAAATGGAGGTGCTCTATATGTAATGGTTTTATTGAGATTGATCATTCAAAAATTCAAAAAGAAGATTCAGTACAATTTATATACAGGCGAATAACTAATAATAATTCTTTTTATTTTATTTATAGAGTTGGTTTGGTAGTTAGCCGAAAAGAAAAATTATTAACTATTAAATATAAAAGTAGGCTATATAAAGTTCTCGATAGTGATACTTATCCTATAAGTGCTCCAGCTCTTATTATCTATAATATGTTTTGGATTTGCGGTTGTTAGTTTCTGAATGTTAAAAAGATTTTTATATTTGCCTGATTGATTAGCGTAGAATTTTAATTTCTATGTTTTTGATTTTTATTATTTATTTGAATCTTTTTTAACTACTGATTCTATCTAAATTAATGAATTATATCTTGAATAAAAAAACCGCCATTAATAGCGGTTTTTTATTTAGCACATGCTTAAACTTACCAGCTTAACGCACCACCAGTTTGGTAGTCAGTTACGCGAGTTTCAAAGAAGTTCTTCTCTTTACGCAAGTCCATCATCTCAGACATCCAAGCAAACGGGTTCGTTACACCAGCAAATTGCTCTTGTAAACCAAGTTGTGCTAAACGACGGTTACAGATGAATTTTAAATATTCTTCCATCATGCTTGCGTTCATGCCCAATACACCACGTGGCATAGTGTCACGAGCATATTCAATTTCAAGCATTGTGCCTTCAACAATCATTTGAATCACTTCTTGTTGGAACTCGCCACTCCAAAGGTGAGGGTTCTCAATCTTGATTTGGTTAATCATATCGATACCAAAGTTCAAGTGCATAGACTCATCACGCAAGATGTATTGGAACTGCTCGGCAACACCATTCATCTTGTTACGACGACCCATACTCAAAATTTGAGTAAAGCCGCAGTAGAAGAAGATCCCTTCAAGAACACAGTAGAATGCAATCAGGTTACGGAGTAAAAGCTGATCATTTTCAGGCGTGCCCGTGTGAAAATTAGGGTCGGTTAAAGAGTGAGTATATTTCAAGCCCCAAGCTGCTTTACGCGCAACAGATGGAACTTCACGGTACATGTTGAAGACTTCGCCTTCATCCATACCTAAAGATTCGATACAGTATTGGTAAGCGTGAGTGTGAATCGCTTCCTCAAATGCTTGACGTAAAATGTACTGACGGCATTCAGGGTTAGTAATGTGGCGGTAAATTGCCAATACCAAGTTGTTTGCAACCAAAGAGTCAGCAGTCGAGAAGAAACCTAAAGAACGCATAACAATAGTACGTTCGTCTTCGGTCAAGCCATTTTCGGACTTCCAAAGCGCGATGTCATGGTTCATGTTAACTTCTTGAGGCATCCAGTGGTTTGCACACCCGTCAAGATATTTCTGCCAAGCCCACTCATATTTAAATGGAACAAGCTGGTTCAAGTCCGCACGACAGTTAATCATGGCTTTGTCGTCAACCTGAACACGTTGTGCACCCATTTCTAGCTCTTCTAGGCCAGGGGCAGCATCTAAATGTTCTAGGGCAGCAGCGGCTCTAGCCACCGTATCGGAGGCAACTGTTGGTCGCACGGAATGGGTTCCAGCGGGTTGTGAAGTTGCCAAGCTCTGCGATGATGACTCCGCAGAAGATACATTCTGCGAATGAGTCGTTTTTTCCGTATTGACGGGCGCAGACTTGAGTTCAGGAGCAACCGGTTTTTGCGAATCATCTTCAAAATCGTCCCAACTAAGGATAGACATTTTTCTTCTCTCTTCGTTGTATATATCTGTATTTGACATCTCTAAAACGAAGATGTCCCTACTATACGCTTTTAATGTGTAAACAAAATTAAGTTTTATTGATGCACGACCAAATTTTGGGCCTTTGGTCTCTACTCCCTACAACTTATTTTGCTTACGCTGTTGCTTACGTATTGTGAAAAATGCGTAAACCAGTGGCATATAAAAGAAAACAAAGGCAAAGATTAAAACTCCTACACCAAGCATATAGTTATGACTAAGATGAAAAAGCATAATCTTTACCTCTTTTAAAGTTGCTCTTTAGTGAAAAAGAGCAACTTTATTGAATGTTATTGGCAAGCTTCACAATCAGGATTGTCGATTGAACAAGCCATTGGAACTGGAGCTGCTTGGGTAAAACCGTCTTCTTCAACTGCTTCAGGTTTTTTCGCTTCTACAACAGGTGCAGCTACAGGAGCTACTTCAACAGATGCAGGCTTAACAGCGTTTAAAGCACCTGTGTTGATTGTAGATTTTTCAGCAGAAGTTGCGCCTAAAGCTCGGAGGTAATAAGTCGTTTTAAGACCACGTAACCATGCCATCTTGTAAGTGATGTCAAGTTTCTTACCATTTGCACCAGCAATGTAAAGGTTAAGCGACTGAGCTTGATCGATCCATTTCTGACGGCGTGATGCAGCATCCACGATCCAGCGTGTATCTACTTCAAACGCAGTTGCAAAGATTGCTTTTAATTCTTCAGGAATACGAGCAATTTTTTGTACTGAACCTTCGAAGTGTTTAAGATCATTTACCATCACTGTGTCCCAAAGACCACGTTCTTTTAATGCACGAACGAGGTATGGGTTAATAACAGTGAACTCACCAGACAAGTTAGATTTCACATATAAGTTCTGGAAAGTTGGCTCAATAGATTGAGAAACACCACAAATGTTTGAAATGGTTGCAGTAGGAGCAATTGCCATCACGTTTGAGTTACGCATACCATCTTTTTGAACTTTGGCACGTAAAGTGTCCCAGTCTAAACGTTGAGTACGGTCAACTTCGAACATACGTTCTGGACGAGATTTCGCAACAATTTCCAAAGAGTCAATTGGAAGGATACCTTGATCCCACAATGAACCTTTGAATGTTGAGTAAGCACCGCGTTCAACAGCCAAGTTGCTCGAAGTTTCAATAGCGTAGTAGCTAATCACTTCCATTGACTCGTCAGCAAAGTTAACTGCGTCGTCAGAACCGTAAGCCATGCCCATTTCATAAAGTGCATCTTGGAAGCCCATAATACCCATACCAACAGGGCGGTGCTTCAAGTTAGAGTTTTTCGCTTGTGGAACAGCGTAATAGTTAATGTCGATAACGTTATCGAGCATACGAACTGCTGTTTTAACTGTGCGAGCTAACTTCTCACGGTCTAATACACCGCCTTGAACGTGTTGTACAAGGTTAATCGAACCCAAGTTACATACTGCAATTTCATCTTGATTTGTATTAAGCGTAATTTCAGTACATAAGTTAGATGAGTGAACTACACCCACATGTTGTTGTGGTGAACGTAAGTTACACACATCTTTGAATGTAATCCATGGGTGACCAGTTTCAAACAACATAGAAAGCATTTTGCGCCATAAGTCTTTAGCACGTACTTTCTTATGTAGCATGTTTGTTTCTTTTGCTACAGATTCGTAGTAAGCATAACGCTCAGCAAACTCAGCACCTGTTAGGTCATGTAGGTCTGGTGTTTCAGAAGGGGTGAATAATGTCCAGTCACCATCTTCAAATACACGTTGCATAAACAAGTCTGGAACCCAGTTCGCAGTGTTCATGTCGTGTGTACGGCGACGGTCATCACCAGTGTTTTTACGAAGTTCTAAAAACTCTTCGATGTCTAAGTGCCAAGTTTCTAGGTACGCACAAACAGCACCTTTACGCTTACCACCTTGGTTTACTGCAACAGCTGTATCGTTCGCAACTTTTAAGAATGGAACAACACCTTGAGACTTACCGTTTGTACCTTTAATGTAAGAGTTCAAGGCACGCACAGGTGTCCAGTCATTACCTAAACCGCCTGCCCATTTAGAAAGCATTGCGTTGTCACGCATTGCACCATAAATGTCATAGAGGTCATCGCCAATCGTGGTTAAATAACAACTTGAAAGCTGTGGACGTAACGTACCAGCGTTAAACAGGGTAGGCGTAGATGCCATGTAGTCGAAGCTAGACAATAAGTTATAGAACTCGATTGCACGTTCTTCTTTATCTTGCTCATTTAATGCAAGACCCATTGACACACGCATGAAGAATAATTGCGGTAATTCAAAACGCACGCCGTTTGAGTGAATGAAGTAACGGTCAAATAGAGTTTGTAAACCTAAATAGGTAAACTGGTTAGAGCGTTCTGGCTGAATAGCGGCTGCCAGTTTTTCTAAGTCAAAATTGAGTAAATCTGGTGAGATCAAATCAAGCTCTACACCTTTTTTCAAGAAGGCTTCAAGCGCTTCATTTTCAGGCGTGTCTGTTGATAAGCCTAAGAATGCTAAACCTGTACCCACTAACTCATGACAAAGCAAACGAGCAGTCACGTAAGTATAGTTTGGTTCTTGTTCAATACGAGTACGTGTTGCCATCATCATGGTGGTGGCAATATCAGTCTCTTTTACGCCGTTATATAAGTTCTTAACGGTTTCATCCACAATGGCTTGAACGTCAATACCTTCCAAACCTTCAGCAGCTTTAGCTACAGTCGCTTGCAATGCACTTAAATCAAGTGGCTGAAGCTGACCGTTTGCATCGGTCACTTGTAAAGTAGGATGGTGGTTTGAGTTCGTTTGCTGACGAGCAGTCGTACGTTGTTCGCGGTAAATCACGTAAGCGCGGGCAACTTTCTGTTCTCCGGTACGCATTAAAGCAAGTTCAACCTGATCTTGAATTTCTTCAATATGGATCGTACCGCCCGATGGTAAACGGCGAGTGAAAGTATTTAATACCATTTCCGTCAGTTGGGTAATACGGTCGTGAATACGGCTTGAATCCGAACTCTGTTGACCTTCCACAGCAAGAAAAGCTTTACCAATCGCAACAGAAATTTTCTCTGCATCAAATGCAGCAACATCTCCAGTGCGTTTGATCACCTGAATTTGACCGGGAGTCGAAGTAATTACGCTCATGCCAGCATAGCTCCATTGTCACTTTTGTTATGTTTATAGACCGTTTGAACCGAGCAAAAAGTATGCCACGATGTTTGAGGGATAAACACAAGACTTAGTAGTTAAAGTTTATTTTGAACACAAGATACGGGATTTTTCATAGCAGATCAATCTTGACTTTTTAGTAATTTTTTATCTGTATGATTTGATGGGAGATAGCATAGCAAAGCTATCAAAAAACACTTATAGATAACTTTGTGGATAACTCAAAAAACAAGCACTTAAATACAATTAAAGTAATTAAAGAAATAATTTGTTTAATATTCATACATTGGAATTATGAATAGAATATGAAATTTAATAACAATAACTAAATACTAAAAACACGAGAAAATTCAAAGGTTAATAAAATGCAACAAAACATGGTTGTCATGTATCAGTTTGGTGAACGCCTACTTGTTTACAATGTAAACGTGTGTATATTGCAAATGATAAACGAATGTATCTGCAAGATTTTTAAGATGCATGTAATGAGATTTATAGGGGCAATGATATGAGCCAAGAAGAAAAGTTACCAAAGATTCTGATCGTTGAAGACGACGAGCGTTTAGCACGATTAACTCAAGAATATTTAATCCGCAACGGCTTGGAAGTTGGTGTAGAAACTGATGGTAACCGTGCAATTCGTCGTATTATTAGTGAACAACCAGATCTAGTGGTCTTGGATGTCATGTTGCCGGGTGCCGATGGTTTAACCGTTTGTCGTGAAGTTCGCCCACATTATCATCAACCGATTCTTATGTTGACTGCACGTACAGAAGATATGGATCAGGTACTTGGCCTAGAAATGGGAGCAGACGACTATGTCGCTAAACCAGTTCAGCCACGTGTACTTTTAGCCCGTATCCGTGCGTTATTACGCCGTACAGATAAAACTGTAGAGGACGAAGTTGCACAACGTATCGAGTTTGATGACCTTGTGATTGATAATGGCGGTCGTTCAGTAACGTTGCATGGTGAGCTTGTTGATTTCACTAGCGCAGAATATGACCTATTATGGTTGCTTGCATCAAATGCTGGCCGTATCTTATCGCGCGAAGATATCTTCGAACGTTTACGCGGTATCGAATACGATGGTCAGGACCGTTCAATCGATGTTCGTATCTCACGTATTCGTCCAAAAATTGGCGATGATCCTGAAAATCCAAAACGTATTAAAACAGTACGTAGTAAAGGTTACTTGTTCGTTAAAGAAACCAACGGGTTATAAGGTCTGTATAAACTTCCTATAAGGTTGGTCGAGTGTTTAAACACAGCATATTCCTGCGAATATATGCGGGACTGGTAATTCTTGTTGTTTTGGTTGCCGTTTTTGGCTATTTGCTTGTACAAATTATCAATTATCAACGAGCACAAGAATACAGAGAGTCTTTAACTGATGGTATTTCTTATGTCATTAGTGAGGGAGTCGCTCGACAACCGGGGAAGCAACAGAAAATAGACTGGGTTTCAGATGCATCAGATTTATTGGAACTTCCAATTTATTATACTGATGCGAGCAAGGTTGAGTTATCTCGTACCGAGAAAAAACGAATCGAAGCCCAAAAGTCTGTTGTCCGTTACGATGCCAGTAATAGTATTGCGTATATTATTATCGGTTTACGTGATGATCCTCAGCACTTTTTATCTATAAAAGTGGACAAAATTAGTGAGCGCCAAATGAAGGCTCTCCCTATTTTTGTACTTGATTATTTAATGTTTTATCCGGGGCAAGAACAAGAATATCTTGCTAAGATTCAAAAACATTTCTCATATCCAATTAATATCTACAATATTCAAGATATTAATTTGGACTCTGAGCAAATTGGTCGTTTACGCCAAGATCAAAGTGTCATGTTGTACAAAGATAGTGCAACAATGCGTGGTACAACCATTTCAATCGTATCTCCAATCCCAAATCATCCGACACAAGTTCTGGTTCTTGGACCGGTTCCAATGTTTAACTGGATGCCGCTACAGCTTTCTGCCGGGATTACCTTATTTAGCCTATTCTTACTGAGTTTAGGTGTTTATGGTCTCATCTTGCCGTTAGAGCGTAAAATTCGCCAAGTGCGTTATGCGTTAAACCGTATGAAGTCAGGTGACTTGTCATTGCGTGTTCCTATTGAGGGAAGTGACGAGATGGCAAACTTGGCATCAAGTTATAACAATATGTCGGATCATATTCAGCGTTTAATTGAGGCACAGCGTGAGTTGATGAGAGCCGTATCTCATGAGCTTAGAACGCCAGTTGCCCGTATACGCTTTGGTACAGAGATGTTGGCAGAAGAAGATGATTACAATCATCGTATGCATCAGGTCGACATGATTGATAAAGACATTGAGGCGCTCAATACCTTAATCGATGAAATCATGACTTATGCAAAACTAGAGCAGGGTACACCTTCATTAGATTTTGCTGAAATTACTTTATTTGATGTATTAGATCAGGTTGCGGTAGAAACTGAAGCCTTAAAAACGCAAAAAGAAATTGAACTTGTTGCTCCTCCTCTTTATGTGAAGGTAGATGCAGAACGTCGTTATTTACATCGGGTTGTTCAAAACTTAGTAGGTAACGCTGTTCGTTATTGTGATAATAAAGTTCGAATTACCGGTGGTATTCACAGCGATGGCATGGCTTTTGTTTGTGTTGAAGATGATGGCGCTGGAATTCCTGAGCAAGATCGTCAAAGAGTATTTGAAGCGTTTGCCCGTTTAGATGATAGCCGTACTCGTGCATCGGGTGGCTATGGTTTAGGGTTGTCAATTGTGAGTCGTATTGCTTATTGGTTCGGTGGTGAAATTAAAGTAGATGAAAGTCCTACTTTAGGTGGAGCTCGCTTTATCATGACATGGCCTGCAAAACGCTTTAAACAACCTCCGTTGAAAGCCAATAAAAAAGCACCTTCATAAAGGTGCTTTTTTATTGCATCATTTATAATCGAGTCGCATCTGGTTCCAAAATAGGTTTTCCGCTTCTTAAGCTGGTCAACGCATCGGAATTAAAGTCGATCAGTAATGAATTATTTTTTGCATCAATCTGGTATTTTTGAATAAGAGGTTGATCTCCATTAATCGTTTCTATTTTATATTCATCTGCAATATGCAAAATACTTTCTAGGTTTGTTGTCGTTGATGCAAAATCCTGCCTAAATATTTCATAGACATCTCGTAAGTCAAAAATTGCATTGTTAGCATCTGGATGTTTGTGAATATAGCTTTCTATATGTCGCACAAGTAACTGTGCAAACAGGTAGTAGTTTGGTTTATGCGTATATTCTAGAGTCATGCATTTTTCTCCTTATTATCTGTTATTAGCATACATGGCAAAATATGGGATATTGTATAAAATTCATTACACTAGATGATTAAATGAAAACCTATAAAGATATAAAGACCCGATTACGCCCTTGGCGTTTTGCTTGATATAAAGCGTCATCTGCTTCTTTAAATAAATTTTCAATTGCTCTATGAGAAGAGGGGGAATATAAACTTATGCCAATACTGACTTGTATGAAAATTGGTAATTTTCCATAGATATAAATCGGTTGCTGACTAATTTTAATTCGTATTTGCTCTGCAAGGTCAAAGGCACTTTCCTTGGTGGTATCTGCAATGAAAATTGCAAATTCTTCACCGCCAAAACGGCCCAACAAATCATGAGGATGCAAAATATTTTGAATGGTGGTGACACAAGTTTGTAGAGCGCGGTCACCTATTTGGTGGCCATAGTTGTCATTAACTTGTTTGAAATGGTCTACATCAAGCATGAAAAAGGCTGAGGTTTTATTTTCTTTGTGTACCTTTTCTTGAAGTAGTCTGACCGATTGCAAAAACTGGCGTCGAGTGAGGCTAGAAGTTAGTTCGTCATGTGCAATGGCGTGTTGAAGCTTTTGGATTAATTCTGAATGTAAAACACTAATGCTAGAGACGGTAAGAGGTGCAATCGTCATCATAATTAGTCCAATACGAATTGAAATGGTATTGCTTAAATATTCGTTTGGATAAAGCAAAAGGTAGTGTCCAGAGACATGATAGATAATATAGGCGCTGGTAAAGGTCGTAATGAGTGCAACAATGATCGGTTTGTAGCGTATAGCACACCAGATGAGTGCGGCAATTGGGTAAAGTAATGAACCAGGGCCAGAGTCATAATAGCTTGCGGCAATAGAAATAATGACAGCTAAAAAAGGTAAAAGGTCAATTGCTTGTAAGCCATGATTTCTCGAAAAGTAATGTTTTACCTGACTATATTGAGGTAGGTTCAATATGATTGGCAAAAGAAGTAAAGCGTTTTGTAATTCTGAAGTAAACCAATAACCGAATTCATCCCACAAACTCCCAAGCATAAATTTGGTATTAAACATAGGAACGAAAGTTGCTGCAAACAATGCACCTGCTACGCTGCCTATACCACATAGACCAAATAAAAAGAGGTAGGAATAGCCTCGATAGGCCGCTTTAATATGCTGATTAAAAAACATATAGAGGGCCAGGGTAGTGACAACATAAATAAAATTTGACGTTGTTAAAACAAGTGTGAGGGTAAATGGAGTACCTTGAAATAGATCGCTAATCAAATACCCTATATAGGCCCCTAATAATGTGCTTGGTCGACGCGTACTTGGAAAGCGAATCAGTAACCCGAGCAAAACAGAATTGGCAGGCCAAAAGAACGCCAGAAAACTTAAAGGACGAGATGCGATGCCAATAAAACAACATACCGTAATAATAAAACCAAACAGGAGAAAAAATTTTAAAGAAGAGGAAAATGAAAATTCACGAAGTGAGTATGGCATCAGCTGCCCTTAATGATAAACACTCTTATCCAAGAGTAATAAAATATTATGCATGACTAAACATTCATCATAATTCAGAGGGGAAGTTGAATACAATAAAAAACAAACTAATATTATAAAAAAGTAAGTTATAAAAACTTAATGGTTGATGAACTGTGTAATTATTCTAAAATTAAAAAATGAAAAAAATCATCATAAACAAAAAAACTATTAAATAAACCGATTATGTGCGGTGAAACCCCCCTTACAACCCATAGAAGAATAGTTTTGTTTAGAAAATCATCCGAAAGACTAAGACGCTTCAACTAGCATGCGAAATTAGAAATCAGGTACAATTGGCGGGATTAATTTTGTGTTTGGTGTATTTGAAGGCCAATACATACATTCTTTGTTAAATAATAGGCCTGCCAGGAGTTATCCCCGCATGAGTGCCATTACTCCATACGACTGGGCGATTATCGCCTTCGTGATCGGCGTTACATTTCTTTGCGTCTTTATGCTCACAGTTCCCTTACTCCTCGGGGGGAAATCGTGGGGGCGTGCTAAGCAAGAGCAGTTTGAATCGGGTGTCGTGAGTGCTGGTGGCGCTCGCATTCGCCTGTCTGCAAAGTTCTATTTAGTTGCAATTTTCTTTGTTGTCTTCGACTTAGAGGCACTTTACCTCTATGCATGGTCTACTTCTGTGCGTGAAGTAGGGTGGTTGGGATATACCACTGTCGTGATCTTTGTCGTTGATTTATTGATTGCGCTTGTTTATGCCTTCTCTGTAGGTGCTTTAAGTTGGTCACCAGCAGATCGCCGTAAATCAGCAGGTGAGGCGATTAAAATCGGTTCACCAACAATGAACATTGCTGAAATTACACGCTTTAACTCTATTGAAGAGCTCGTAACTGACCCTACAGGCCAGATTCCAGCTCAATCATCAGGTCGTGTTAAGTCAAAAAATACACCTGCATTGTCATCTGAAAAGGAGTAAGTCGGGATGAAATATACTCTGACCCGCGCGAATCCGGATGCTGACCAATACCCATTGCAAGAACGTCAAATCGTGACAGATCCACTCGAAGAGGAAGTGAATAAAAACGTATTCATGACTCGTTTAGAGGATGTCTTGCATACAGCAGTAAACTGGGGGCGTAAAAACTCCTTGTGGCCATTTAACTTCGGTACCTCATGTTGTTACGTTGAGTATGCAACGACCTTAACAGGCGTGCATGACTTGTCACGTTTCGGCGCAGAGGTTATCCGTGCTTCACCTCGTCAAGCTGACTTGATGATTGTTGCAGGGACCTGTTTCGTAAAAATGGCACCAGTTATTCAGCGTCTATATGAACAGATGTTAGAGCCTAAATGGGTCATCTCGATGGGTGCTTGTGCAAACTCTGGAGGTATGTACGACATCTATTCAGTAGTACAAGGTGTAGACAAAATTATTCCTGTTGACGTGTACGTCCCAGGTTGTCCGCCTCGTCCTGAAGCATTAATTCAAGCTTTAATGCTTTTACAAGACCAGATTCAATTAGAGCGACGCCCGCTTTCTGCCGTGATCGGTGATGATCTTCAGCCAGTGTATAAGCCAAAGATGATGCCAGAACGTGACCGTAAGAATGCGCAGCGTATTGCCGTTAAAAACTTACGCTCTATGGATGAGATTAAATAATTTTTTGACGGTGCGTTGACATATCTAACGATATGTTCATCGAGAAAATTGACAGAATTTGTATTAAATAGGAAGCCAAGCCAATGGCTGAAACTGACATTGCTATGCCAGAGTCAACACCAGTTGATTCACGCCCAGCATTTGCAATCGTAGAAGAGCTCAAAACTAAATTTGGTGAGAACTTTTACGTGCAGGCGACTTTTGAAGAGTTTCCAACAGTCTGGGTTGAGCGCGCACGCGTGCAAGAAGTCCTTATGTTCCTACGTAAAGTGGAACGTCCATATGTAATGCTGTTTGACTTATCTGCGATGGATGAGCGTTTACGTGTTCATCGTGATGGTTTGCCAGCATCTGACTTCACTGTGTTCTATCATTTATTATCGCTTGAGCGTAATAGTGACATTCGTATCAAGGTTGCCTTGAACGAAAATGATCTTAATCTTCCGACAGCGACCAATATCTGGCCAAATGCCAACTGGTATGAACGTGAAGCTTACGATATGTTCGGTATCAATTTCGAAGGGCATCCAATGCTCCGTCGTATCTTGTTGCCAACGTACTGGGAAGGTCATCCGTTACGTAAAGAATATTCAGCACGTGCGACAGAATATACGCCGTACATGCAAGACAAAGCGAAACAAGACTTTGAACAAGAGCACTTACGTTTTGTTCCAGAAGACTGGGGTCTTAAGCGCGGTAACGCTGACGAAGATTTCATGTTTCTGAACTTGGGTCCTAACCATCCATCTGCACATGGTGCGTTCCGTGTTGTATTGCAGTTAGATGGCGAAGAAGTGAAGGACTGTGTTCCTGATATCGGTTATCACCACCGTGGTGTGGAAAAGATGGCTGAACGTCAAACATGGCATTCTTTCATTCCTTATACAGACCGTGTGGACTACTTGGGTGGTTGCGCTCAGAACATGCCGTATGTGATGGCTGTAGAGCAAATGGCAGGAATCAAAGTTCCTGAACGTGCTCAAGTCATTCGTGTCATGTTGAACGAATTATTCCGTATTAATAACCACTTGTTGTTCTGTGGTACGGCAATTCAGGATGCCGGTGGTATGACACCAGTATTCTATATGTTCGCAGACCGTCAAAAAGTTTACGACATTGTTGAAGCAATCACGGGTTACCGTATGCATCCAGCATGGTTCCGTATTGGTGGTACAGCACACGATCTTCCAAATAACTGGCAAAAACTTGTTAAAGACTTGCTAGAGTGGATGCCTAAGCGCTTAAACGAATACTACACAGCAGCATTGAAAAACTCTGTGTTTATTGGTCGTACGCGTAACGTTGCGCAATACGATGCTAAGTCTGCACTCGCATGGGGTGTGACAGGTACTGGTTTACGTGCGACAGGTATTGATTTTGATGTTCGTAAATATCGTCCATACAGTGGCTATGAAAACTTCGATTTTGATGTGCCAGTTGAGTATGAAGGCGATGCTTATGCACGTGTACTCGTTCACTTCCGTGAAATTACTGAGTCGTTAAAAATTATTCAACAGTGTTTGGATAACATGCCTTCTGGTCCATATAAAGCGGATCATCCATTGGCTGTTCCACCACCGAAAGATAAGACATTACAAGATATTGAAACCTTGATTACGCACTTCTTGAGCGTTTCATGGGGTCCTGTCATGCCAGCGGGCGAGTCATCATTTATGACTGAAGTGGTTAAAGGTGCAAGTACGTATTACTTGACTTCAGATAAATCGACGATGAGTTATCGTACTCGTATTCGTACACCGACCTTTACTCACTTACAGCAAATGCCTGCAGTGATTAACGGCAGTTTGGTATCTGACTTAATCATTTATCTAGCGACCATTGACGTGGTTATGGCTGACGTGGATCGCTAAGAGGTAACACATAATGATGATTTTGACTGATAAAAAGCCACGTGTGAATGTTGAAGGGATTTTGACTGCGGAAGAAATTCACGACATCGAACATCACATTGGTCACTATCCATACCCTCGTGCAGCCTCTTTGGATGCATTGAAGTGTGTACAGCGCCGTAATGGTTGGGTAGATGACGCTCAAATGAATGCCATCGCACAGTTATTGTCGATGAGTGTTGCTGATTTGGAAGGTGTTGCAACATTTTACAACCGTATCTATCGCCAACCGGTAGGTCGTCACGTAATTTTGCTTTGTGACTCAATTGCTTGCTTCTTGATGGGTGCAGAAACACTTGCTGAAGCATTCCAGCGCGAATTAGGTATTCAGTATGGTCAGACGACAGCAGATGGTCGTTTTACGCTACTTCCAATTTGCTGCCTAGGCAACTGCGACAAAGGCCCAACTTTAATGATTGATGAAGATACTCACGGTTTAGTTGAAGTGTCATCAGTCAAACAGTTATTGGAGAAGTATGTATGAATACTGAACCAAAACCAATTTATGGCGACGGTAATCCAGAAACTCACCCACTAACTTGGCGTTTAAGTAAACGTGAAGAAGTTCGTGGTGCTGATGATTACGAAGCACTTGAAGGTTATGCAGGCTTTAAAAAAGCATTAGGCATGAAACCTGCTGAAGTGTTAGATGTCATTAAAGCTGCAACCGTAAAAGGTCGTGGTGGTGCGGGTTTCCCAGCGGGTATTAAATGGTCATTAATGGCACCAAATGATGGTGGTCCACGTTATTTGATCTGTAATGCCGACGAAATGGAGCCAGGTACTTTTAAAGATCGTTTGTTGATGGAAAAACTTCCACATCAATTGATCGAAGGTATGTTAATTGCGGGTTATACCTTAGAGGCAACTCAAGGCTATATCTTTATCCGTGGTGAATATATTGAGGCAGCTCAATATCTAAATGAAGCATTAGAACAGATTCGTGCTAAAGGTTATTTAGGCGAAAATATCTTAGATTCTGGCTGGAATTTTGATCTGCATGTACATACGGGTGCAGGGCGTTATATTTGTGGTGAAGAAACTGCATTGATTAACTCGCTTGAAGGCCGTCGTGCTAACCCACGTACTAAGCCACCGTTCCCACAAGTTGCAGGAGCATGGGGCCGTCCAACAATTGTGAACAACGTTGAAACTTATAACAACTTGCCAGCAATTATGCTTCGTGGTCCAGAGTGGTATATCGGCCTATCTGCTGGTAAATCAAAAGACCCAGGCACTAAAATTTATGGTGCGTCAGGTAAAGTGAAATTCCCGGGTCTTTGGGAGTTGCCATTTGGTACAACTGCACGTGAAGTGATTGAAGATCATGCTGGTGGTATGCGAGAAGGCTTAAAGCTTAAAGCATGGTTACCGGGTGGTGCTTCAACTGACTTTTTGCCGGCAGATACCATTGATTTACCAATGGATGCAGACACGATTATGAAAGCAGGTTCTCGTTTGGGAACATGTTTATTGATGGTGGTAGATGAAACTCAATGTATGGTATCGCTCACTCGTAACTTAGAAGAGTTCTTTGCGCGCGAATCATGTGGTTTCTGTACACCATGTCGTGATGGTTTGCCATGGGCTGTTAAAGCGCTTAAATCACTTGAAGCAGGCGAAGGTAAGAAAGAAGATATCGATCATTTACAAGAATTGACTCGTAAATTATGGATCGGTAAAACTTTCTGTGCCCACGCACCAGGTGCGATGGAGCCGCTTATGGGCGCACTCAAACATTTCCGTGGTGAGTTTGAAGCGAAAGTGACGACTCGTCCTGTCGTGCAAACCAGCAACGTAGAACAAGCTTAAGGAATTCGACTTATGGCTACAATTCATGTCGATGGAAAATCGTATGAAGTCAACGGCTCGGAAAACTTGCTACAAGCATGTTTGAGTCTGGGCATCGACATCCCATATTTTTGTTGGCATCCATCCTTAGGTTCGGTTGGTTCTTGCCGTCAATGTGCTGTTACGCAATATGCGAATCCAGAAGATACGCGTGGTCGTTTGGTCATGTCATGCATGACACCAGCATCTGACAATACCTATATCTCGATTGAAGACAAAGAAGCAACAGATTTCCGTGCATCTATTGTTGAATTTTTGATGACGAATCACCCGCACGACTGTCCAGTCTGTGAAGAGGGTGGTCACTGTCATTTACAAGATATGACTGTGATGACTGGTCATGACCGTCGTCGCTATCGTTTTACAAAACGTACGCATTACAACCAAGAGCTCGGCTCATTCATTGCACATGAAATGAACCGCTGTATTGCTTGTTACCGTTGTGTTCGTTACTACAACGACTATGCGGGTGGTACGGACTTTGGTGTGTATGCCAATGCATCTCGTGTGTATTTTGGTCGCCCTGAATCAGGTACTTTAGAGTCTGAATTCTCGGGTAACTTGACTGAAGTATGTCCAACAGGTGTATTCACTGATAAGACACATTCAGAGCGTTATAACCGTAAATGGGACATGCAGTATGCACCAAGTGTGTGTCAAGGCTGTTCTTCTGGTTGTAACATTTCTCCGGGTGAACGTTATGGTGAAATCCGTCGTGTAGAAAACCGTTTCAATGGCTCGGTTAACCAGTACTTCCTTTGTGACAAAGGTCGTTTTGGCACAGGTTATGTAAACCGTGCAGACCGTCCACGTCAGCCTCAGTTCCGTAACAGTGAAACTGTTGCAACTGTTTCTGTCGATCAAGCTTTAGATCAAACGATTGCTAAGCTTCAAGGCAAAAAAGTTTTGGGTATCGGTTCTCCGCGCGCAAGCTTGGAATCGAACTATGCATTACGTGAGCTTGTAGGTCAGGCAAATTACTCAACTGGTATTGCGCAAAAAGAGCAAAGCCTTGTTGAACTTGCTGCATCTATCATGCAAACCGAGGGTATTTACAACCCGAACATGCGTGAAATTGAAAGTTATGATGCTGTTCTGATTTTAGGTGAAGACCTGACTCAAACTGCACCGCGTATGGCTTTGTCAGTTCGTCAAGCTGCGAAAAATAAAGCTCGCGAAATGGCTGCAAAAACACGTACGCCAGAATGGTTGGCTGAGCCTGTACAACGTATTGGTCAAGATGCAAAATCTCCGATCTATATCTTGGCTGCAACTCAAACTCGTCTTGCCGACGTTGCAACTGGTGAAGTTGTTGCTTCTCCAAATGATATTGCTCGTTTAGGTTTTGCAGTCGCTGCGGCAGTGAAAGGCGAAACAGTGAATGGTTTAGATGACGATGCAAAAGCATTTGCTCAAACCATTGCTGATACGTTAAAAGCGGCAAACAAGCCATTAATCATTGCGGGTACTAGCTTGCAAGATGCTTCTATTATGGAAGCTGCGGCTGAGTTGACTCAGAACTTGGGTTCTAAAGCTGGTTTAAGTCTTGTGGTTCCTGAAGTGAACTCGATGGGCTTGGCATTGTTTGGTGGCTTAAGCCTTGAACAAGCATTTGCTCAAGACTACGACACACTTGTTATTGTTGAAAATGACTTGTTCCGTCGCTTACCTGCTGTACAAGTGCAGGCTGCACTTGATAAAGCTGAAACAGTCATTGTGCTTGATCACAGTGAAACTGAAACTGTGAAACAGGCTGATATTGTACTTTCAGCAGCAAGTTTTGCTGAAGGTGACGGTACTGTTGTAAGCCAAGAAGGACGTGCACAGCGTTTCTATCAAGTTTACGATCCAAGTTACTACAAACCTGAATATGCAATTAAAGAATCATGGCGTTGGTTACATGCCATTGAAACTGGCATTAAAGGTAAAGCTGTAGACTGGACATTGCTTGATGATGTGATTGAAAGCATCGTAAAAAATGTACCAGTACTTGAAGCTATTCAAGATGTGGCACCTGATGCAGGTTACCGTGTACATGGTTTGAAAATTGCACGTGAACCACGTCGTTATTCAGGTCGTACAGCAATGCGTGCGCCGTTATCGGTTCATGAACCTAAACAGCCTACAGATTTAGATTCAGCATTAACATTCTCGATGGAAGGTTATGTTGGTCCGCAAAAAGCATCATCATTAGTACCATTTGCATGGGCTCCGGGCTGGAACTCTCCACAATCTTGGAACAAATACCAAGATGAAGTGGGTGGTCACTTAAAAGGTGGTGATTCTGGTGTTCGTTTATTCGATCGCTTAGTAAAACGTCCTGCACGTAGCTATGTAGCTCCAGTAGCAGTAGTTGCAAACCCTGAAAGTTTCCGTTTAGTACCAATGCATCATATTTTTGGTTCTGGTGAATTCACAATTAAAACACCTGCAATGGAAACTCGTATTCCAGAAGCAATGTTTGCAGTGGGTGAACAAGATGCAACTCGTTTGAACCTTCAAGAAGGTCAACGCATTACAGTAAAAGCAGGCGAAACCAGTGTGAGCTTGCCTGTACAAGTAATTGAATATTTACCTACAGGTTATATTGGTTACCCAGTTGGTTTAGCACCAATGGTGTCCCTAGCTGAGCCTGTTTCAGTGGCTTTAGGAGTGTAATTCATGAATCAAGAAATTATACGTCAAACGCCACTTTGGGCTGAAAACTGGCCAATTGCCTACGCTGTAGTTCAAGCAGTTGTGATTTTGCTTGTTGTTGTTTTAGTTGCAGCGTTGATGTCTTTTATTGAACGTCGTTTGCTTGCTTGGTGGCAAGACCGTTATGGTCCAAACCGTGTCGGTCCTGGTGGTATGTTCCAGATCGTTGCCGACATGCTCAAGATCATGTTCAAAGAAGACTGGACACCAAAATTTGCTGACAAACTTACATTCCGTTTAGCACCAGCTGTTGCAATGGCAACAGCGGTTCTTTCGTTCATGGTAATCCCGGTGAGTCCTTCACTGGGTGTTGCCGACATGAGCATCGGTTTGTTGTTCTTCATGGCAATGGCTGGTATTGCAGTCTATGCAGTATTGTTTGGTGGCTGGGCTTCAAATAACAAATACTCATTGCTTGGTGGCTTACGTTCAGCTGCTCAAACCATTTCTTATGAAGTGTTTTTGGGTATTTCATTGATGGGTGTGGTTGCAATTGCAGGCTCATTTAACCTTCGTGAAATTGTTGAAGCACAACGAGATGTTTGGTTCGTCATTCCACAATTCTTAGGTTTCTTGATTTTTGTGGTTGCTGGTGTTGCGGTAACTCACCGTCATCCATTTGACCAACCCGAAGCAGAACAAGAATTGGCTGAAGGTTACCATGTTGAATATGGTGGTATGAAATGGGGTATGTTCTTCGTTGCTGAATATGTCAACGTAGTACTTATTTCTGCATTGATCGTAACTTTATTCTTCGGTGGCTGGTTAGCGCCATTCAATTTAGAAATTCCATTTGTTCCGCCAGTATTCTGGTTTGTGATTAAAACAGCATTCTTTGTAATGATGTTTGTTTTGGCTCGTGGTTCTTTAATGCGTCCACGTTATGACCAAGTCATGAACTTTGGTTGGAAAATTTGTTTGCCATTGGCGTTGGTCAACTTGTTAGTGACTGGTGCTGTGATTCTGATGAATCAGGCCTAGGACAGCAGGGAGTACAAAATGTATAAATTTCTAGCTGGATTCGGATCGATTGTACGTTCGTTGTTTATGGTATTTAGCCATGTAACTCGTAAACGTGACACGATTTTATATCCAGAAGTACCAGCTGAACAGATTGTGCCGCCACGCTTTCGTGGTCGTATTGTGTTGACGCGTGACCCAGATGGGGAAGAGCGTTGTGTGGCATGTAACCTATGTGCGGTTGCGTGTCCGGTTGGCTGTATCTCATTGCAAAAAGCAGAAAAAGAAGATGGACGTTGGTACCCGGAATTTTTCCGCATCAACTTTTCACGCTGTATTTTCTGCGGTATGTGTGAAGAAGCGTGTCCAACAACTGCGATTCAGATGACACCAGATTTCGAACTTGGTGAATATGTACGTCAAGACTTGGTTTATGAGAAAGAAAACTTACTCATTTCAGGTCCGGGTAAATACCCAGACTACAACTTCTACCGTGTAGCGGGTATGGCAATTAACGGTAAAGAGAAAGGTCAGGCGCAGAAAGAAAGTGCACCAATTGATGTACGGAGTCTATTACCATGATGTGGCCGTTTTATTTGATGGCACTCGTGGCCATCGTTTCTACGGTTCGTGTAGTGACTAACACGAACCCTGTACACGCTTTACTTAGTCTAATTGTTTCATTGCTTGCTGTTGCTGGTATTTTCATGATCGTGGGGGCGCCTTTTGCAGGTGCTCTTGAAATCATTGTTTATGCCGGAGCAATTATGGTTCTGTTTGTATTCGTGGTGATGATGTTGAATTTAGGTCAACACACCGTTGAACAAGAACGTAAATGGCTTTCTTCGGATGCTTGGGCATATCCAGCACTCATGAGTTTCTTACTCGGCTTGCTTTTGGTTTGGATGCTTGGTGGTGAATACACCACAATTTCAGCACCACTTGGGGCACAAGTGATTGGACCAAAAGTAGTTGGTCAAGCACTCTTTACTCACTATTTACTATTGGTTGAAGTTGCCGCGATGTTATTGCTAGCAGCCCTTGTTGCAGCATACCACTTAGGTAAACGTGAACCAGGTGCAGAAGAGGAAAAAGAATAATGGGCCAGATTCCTTTAGAACATGGTTTGATTGTTGCAACCATCCTTTTTGCACTCGGTTTTTACGGTGTAATGGTGCGACGCAACCTATTATTTATGTTAATGAGCCTTGAGGTCATGATGAATGCTGCTGCATTGGCATTTGTTCTTGCGGGTAGCGTATGGGCACAACCAGATGGACAAGTCATGTTCATTCTGATTTTGACCCTTGCAGCAGCAGAGGCATGTATCGGTCTTGCGATTGTTCTTCAGTTCTATCATCGCTTCCATCATTTGGATGTGGATGCTGCTAGTGAGATGCGCGGATGAGTTATTTATATCTAACAGTATTATTTCCGCTAATCGGTTTTATTTTATTGGCGGCAGGACGAGACAAACTCTCTGAAAATGTTGCAGCAATTATTGGTGTGGGTTCTGTAGGTTTCTCTGCATTATTTGCATTGATTGCTGGAATGGCATTTACCACCAGTGGTCAGCAAGTTTTTGTTCAAAACCTGTGGACATGGTTCAATGTTGGCGGTTTTGCACCGGGCATTAGCTTACATTTAGATGGCTTATCTTTACTCATGATGGGCATGGTTACAGGTGTTGGTTTCTTAATCCACATCTTTGCATCATGGTACATGCGTGGTGAAGAGGGCTATGCGCGCTTCTTCTCTTATTTCAACCTGTTTGTTGCCAGCATGCTTGTGCTTGTATTGGGCGACAACTTAGCGTTGTTATTCTTAGGTTGGGAAGGCGTAGGTCTTTGTTCTTATTTGCTGATCGGTTTCTATTATGCAAACCCTGCAAATGGTTGGGCTGCGATCAAAGCATTTACAGTTACCCGTGTAGGTGACGTATTCTTACTTATCGCTTTATTCTTGCTTTACCAACAATTTGGTACGTTGAATACTCAGTACATCGTTGAACATGCAGCAGAAGTAATGACGAAGAGTTCGTCACTTACCATCTGGACTGCATTAATGTTGTTCTTGGGTGCGGCTGGTAAATCTGCTCAAATTCCATTACAAACATGGTTGGCAGATGCAATGGCAGGTCCAACACCTGTTTCTGCATTAATCCACGCTGCAACAATGGTAACGGCTGGTGTGTATTTATGCTGCCGTCTATTCAGCGTATTTGAACTTGCGCCTGAAGTGATGCAATTCATTTCGGTAACAGGTGCTGTGACTTTGTTAGTTGCAGGTTTTGCTGCACTCGTTCAAACAGACATCAAACGTATCTTGGCTTACTCAACAATGAGTCAGTTGGGTTATATGTTTATGGCTGTAGGTGCTGAAGCTTATCAAGCTGGCTTGTTCCACATGTTGGCTCACGCATTCTTTAAGGCATTATTATTCTTGTCGTCTGGTGCGGTGATTTTGGCTTACCACCACGAGCAAAACATCTTCAAAATGGGTGGCTTGTTCAAACGTAACAAATTCCTATTTGCTTGTTTCGCGATTGGTGGCGGTGCATTAGCAGCGATCCCATTCTTGACAATTGGCTTCTTCTCTAAAGATGCGATTCTTGGTGAAGTATGGGTACAAGGTCAATCAGTTGCTTTATATCACACCTTATATTGGGTGGGTGTAGCAGGTGCATTCCTGACTTCAATTTATACATTCCGTTTAATCTGGGTTGTATTTTTTGGTCAAGAAAACACGCCTTACCATGAAATTAAAGGTGCAACTTACTGGGCTCCATTGGGCATTTTAGCTGTACTGTCTACTTTTGTTGGTGCCGTATTAAAAGCACCTGTCGCTGGTATTCTTAATACTGCAAAAATTCCTGAATTCCATGTGGCTGAACAATTTGTAGAAGGCATGCATGGGGCAGAGCATTTAGCAGTAGGAATTGCGCTAGTTGGTCTAGTTGTTGGTATAGCATTATTTACATTTGCTTATGGTGCAGTGAAATCATTTGCTCAAACAAGTTTGGGTGCAGGTCTGGCACATATTTGCCGTACCGCTTTTGGTTTTGATGCATTGTATGACATCGTTTTTGTTAAACCTTATTTATTCTTCGCCAAAATCTTTGGCCGTGATCCGATTGACAGTTTGTGGTTAGTTCTTCCTGCACTTGTGAAAGGCGGAAATAGTTTTACAAGCTCACGTCAAACTGGTTCATTGCGTGAATACGCATCAAGTATGTCACTCGGTGTAGTGGTGTTATTGATGATCTTGATCGTTATTCAGGTAGTGGGGAAATAAAATGGAAAACAATTTAATTTTACCCGCGCTGATTCTTGTTCCGTTCATTGCTGGTTTTATTTGTTGGTTAGTCGATAAGCTCGACAAAACCTTGCCACGCTGGATTGCCTTAATTGGTATGCTCATTACTTTGGGCTTAGGTCTTGCACTTTGGCAAAGTGGAACTTATACCTATGAGTTGGGTTCAAAAATCCCAACTTGGTCTGCTGAGTTCTATTTACCGTGGATTCAATCACTCGGTATTGGCATTCACCTTGCAGTGGATGGCTTATCTTTACTCATGGTGTTATTAACAGCATTACTTGGTGTACTTGCTGTTGGTTGTTCATGGGGTGAAATTCAAAAGAATGTTGGTTTCTTCCACTTAAACCTCTTATGGAGTTTAGGTGGCGTTATCGGTGTATTCTTAGCGATTGACCTGTTCTTGTTCTTCTTCTTCTGGGAGATGATGCTTGTACCAATCTACTTCCTGATTGCGTTATGGGGTCATAAAGGTTCAAACGGTCGTTCACGTGTTTACGCAGCTACCAAGTTCTTCCTTTACACGCAAATCGCTGGTTTAGTGATGTTAATCGGTATTCTTGGTCTTGTAGTCTATGGCTACATGATGACCGGAATGATCGGTTTCGATTACAACTATTTATTAGCTGTAGCAAACCACTTACCTCCGAGCTTAGCGTATGGTTTCATGATCTGTTTCTTCATTGGTTTTGCAGTGAAGTTACCAGTATTTCCATTACATGGTTGGTTGCCAGATGCGCATGCTCAAGCTCCTACAGCAGGTTCTGTAGACTTGGCAGGTATCTTGATTAAGACAGCTGCGTATGGCTTGCTTCGTTTTGTTATTCCATTCTTCCCGACAGCTTCTGCACAGTTTGCAGATATTGCGATTATTTTCGGTTTGATTGGTATTTTCTACGGCGCATGGTGTGCTTACCAGCAAACTGACATGAAACGTTTGCTTGCGTATACGTCGATTTCACATATGGGTTTCATTTTACTTGCAATCTACGCAGGTAACATTTTGACCTTCCAAGGTCTAATGATCATGATGTTGGCACATGGTTTGTCATCAGCTGCATTGTTCATTATGTCTGGTCAGATCTACGAACGTTTGCATACACGTGACTTGCGTTTAATGGGTGGTCTTCGTGGCCAACTTCAGTACTTGCCATTCTTCTTGATGTTCTTCGTGGCTGCTCTTGTAGGCGTGCCAGGTTTGGGTAACTTTATTGGTGAATTCCTGATCTTGATGGGTTCATTTAATAAATATCCTGTCTTCACGATTCTTGCTTCTATCAGCCTTGTATTTGCAGGCTTATATGGCTTGATTTTGATTCACCGTACTTTATTTGGTGAACCAAACCCTGAACAAAAGCAACATTACACTAGTCCACTAAAAGACTTATCTGCTCGTGAAGTTGGTATTTTGATGATTTGTGCGATTGGTCTCGTTTGGCTTGGTATCTACCCACAAACATTCTTGGATATGTCTCATTCAAGTATGCAGTGGTTGGTCAATAGTTATATGCCAGTTCAAGAAGTCGTTGAAACTGTTCAGCAAACAGCTACTCAACTTGACCATGTGGAGATCCAATAATCATGAACTTCACAGTATCACTCTCTACGCTTATGCCTTTAGCTCCGGTGATGATTGTTGCTTTGACAACAATCGTCGTCATGCTGTTAATTTCTATTAAGCGTAATCATAATTTAATCGCAACAACTTCTGTTGTTGGTTTAAACCTCGCTGCACTTTATATTTTATTTGCAGTATTTGGCGGTAAGTTTGTACCGGCAAATGTGATGGGCATGTTTATGGTTGATCCATTTACCATGTTCTATCAATTTATGATTTTGATTGCGGCATTGGCTTGTTGTACTTTGTCTCACGCTTACATCGAAACTTATAAAGATAACCGTGAAGAACTATATCTTTTGTTACTTGCTTCAGTAGCAGGTGCAATGTTGATGGTTGCAAGTTCTCACTATGCATCGTTCTTCATTAGCCTTGAGTTAATGTCGATTCCTGTATATGGCTTACTTGCTTATACTTATCAACGTAGTAGTTCACTTGAAGCTGGTATTAAATATCTTGTACTTTCAGCGACAGCTTCTGCAATGTTGTTGATGGGTATGGCATACATCTATGCATATACTGGTTCGCTTTCATTTTATGATTCTGTACAGGCTTTATTTGGTGCAATCAAACAGCCAATGGTGTTATTAGGTTTAGCACTCATTATTTTTGCTGTTGCATTTAAATTATCGCTTGCGCCGTTCCATAAATGGACACCAGATGTATATGCAGGTGCACCAGCGCCAATGGCAACTTTCTTGGCGACCGCTGCTAAAGTTGCAACCATTGGTTTGTTCGTGCGTTATATGCTTGCTTCAGGCGCAATTATGGTGGACTCGTTAGTTACTATTTTGACAATCATTGCAGTATTGTCGATTTTAGTGGGTAACTTACTCGCTGTTCGTCAAGTTAACTTAAAACGTATTCTTGGTTATTCATCTATTGCTCATTTTGGTTATTTGTTAATTGCTTTAATTAGCATGACTTATGCGAGCTTGGGTAGCGTAACTGTATATGTGGTGTCTTATGTATTAACAACTATCGGTGCTTTTGGTGCGGTAGCGTTAATGTCTAGCCCATATAACAACGTAGATGAAGCACAAAGCCTTGCAGACTACCGTGGTTTGTTCTGGCGTCGTCCAGTACTTACAGCAACTTTAACAGTCATGATGTTATCTTTGGCTGGTATTCCATTAACCGCAGGCTTCATTGGTAAGTTCTTGGTTGTAATGGCTGCTGTAACAACTCAACACTGGTTCTTGGCTGCAATGATTATTGTGGGTAGTGGTATTGGTTTGTACTACTACTTACGTGTGATGGTTGTAATGTATATGACACCACCAGAAACCCCTCGTATTGATGCAGATGCTCACTGGGGTCAAAAAGTAGGTGGTTTAATGGTATTGGCTGCTGCTGCATTAGTTATTATTTTGGGTGTTTACCCAGATCCAATGATTAATTTGGCATTAAAAGCCGAAATATTATCTCCATTACATTTCATGCTTTCACAACAACAATAATCCTAGTGTACAAAAAAGCCTCCAAATCTGGAGGCTTTTTTTTATTGGGCATTAAAAAAAGATTATAATAAATACGTTTTTATATTTTTAGGTAACATCTGTGGCCATTCAAGAAATTCGTCACCCACTTATTCGTCATAAATTAGGTTTGTTACGTCGTTCTGACATCAGTACTAAGAATTTCCGTGAGCTTGCTCAGGAAGTGACTATGTTGTTGACTTATGAAGCAACAAAAGATTTACCAGTTGTGGATTGTGAAATTGATGGATGGGCTGGCACTGTTATTACCCAGCGTATTGCTGGCAAAAAAATAACGATTGTACCGATTTTACGTGCAGGAATTGGTATGCTGGATGGCGTACTTAATTTGATTCCAAGTGCAAAAGTGAGTGTTTTAGGTCTTGAGCGTAATGAAGAAACATTAGAAGTTCGTACTTATTATAAAAAACTAGTTCCAGATGTCGCTAATCGTCTTGCAATGATTATCGATCCAATGTTGGCAACAGGTAACTCATTAGTGGCTGCCATTGATGTGTTAAAGGCAAGTGGCTGTAAAGATATACGTGTTATGGTATTAGTAGCTGCCCCAGAAGGCGTTGCTAAAGTTGAAGCCGCTCATCCAGATGTGCAGATTTATACAGCATCTATTGATAATGGCTTAAATGAACAAGGCTATATTGTTCCTGGTTTAGGTGATGCGGGCGATAAAATTTTTGGTAGTGTCCAAAAAGACTAATTTTTGAAATAACGATAAAAAGAGACTTAATCAAACCGTAAAGTTTTGAGGGCGGATTGAAAGTCTCTTTTTTAATTTTCTACTGTAATGTCAGTATTGAAAAAGTAGGGTGAAGATCATGAAGCAAGAGTTTTATACTGGAAAAGTTAAACAATATGATCCTGAAAAAGGATTTGGTTTTATTGGAACGGTTGAAGGAGATATTTTCTTTCATATTTCGGATTTTCCTGCATCAGAAGGCGAACCGAAAAGAAATGAAAAAGTAAAATTTCTTGCTGTAGATAATCAGGGGAAATTTAAGGCTATAAAGATTGAGCGTATCGATCCTAATCCGTCTAAAACCAAAAAAACACAAATCACCGATCATAATAAAGCGATTACAACAGAGTTGTTATCACATTTTCGACGCTAATAGTGTTCTCAATCTTCAAGGCTATCTTAGGGCAGAGTTTAGCTAAGACCAGCAAGGAAGATTTTTGATAGTGTGTGGAATGAGTAAGTAATATAAATTAAGGGAGGTGTAAGCTTCCCTTAATTGTCTTAAATAATAAAATGAAAAGAATGGTGAGTTATCTGAGAACAACTCAAGATGGCACTAGAAGATCAGGTCTTAAACCTGCTCTTCACAGAATTGTAAGAATGCTTTGAGGCCAGGACCTTGGTATTTTTGACGGTGTACCAACATGTAAAGTGGGCGAGTAAGTTGCCAGAATGGCGTTTCTAAAATAACTAATTGTTCTTTTTCAATTAAAGGTTCAATAGCGAGTTTAGAGATACAAGACATTCCTAAACCACCAGCAACGATTTTCAAGATCGCTTCATTGTGACCTAGGGTAAGACGAATATTAGCGTCTGGTAGATCTTGCAAAATAGCATTATCAAACACTTCACGAGTTCCCGAACCTTCTTCACGTAAAATCCATTCAACCTGATAGAAATCATGTGCTGTTAAAGGTCGATTTAAACGTGCTAGAGGGTGATCTGGGGAGCAACATACTGCAAGCTCATCATCACGCCAGTGAATACATTGAAGTTGAGGCAGGTGACACGAGCCTTCAATTAATGCCAAATCAAGCTGAAACTGATTGACCGCTTCAATCATTTGACGTGTGTTGCCCACCTGTAATTGCAAGTGTGCCTTAGGGTGATATTGTAAAAAGTTCGCCATTAAATCTGGCATGAGATAATCACTGATCGTTAGAGTTGCCCCAATACGTAAATCAATGCTTTGTAACTCACCTTTTGCAGCTTGCTCAAAAGCTTCACAGCGACCCAATATTTCTAGCGCTTGTGGCAATAGAAAGCGACCAAGATCATTGAGTTGTAGGCGTTTACCTAAACGATCAAATAGAGGGGCACCAAGACCATCCTCTAAATCGGCTAAAGCCATACTTGCTGCACTTTGCGTCAGTCTGACCGCATCACTGGCTTTGGTGACAGTTCCTTCTTGAGCGACTGCTACAAAAACAGCCAACTGGCGTAATGTCATGCGCATGTTTAAAAAGCCTTAACGTTTAAAAGTATTCATTATTTCGGCTGTCATGCTAACATGAGCGCACTATTTCATGCCACGTTGAAATCATGTCAATTGAAAAATTTAGCGTAGAAAAAGTTTTATCTGTACACCGCTGGACCCCAACTCTTTTCAGTTTTACCATGACTCGCCCTGCACATTTTAAATTTACTGCTGGGCAATTTGCACGTATTGGACTGAAAGTTGGAGAAGAACTTGTTGTTCGTGCCTATTCGGTCGTGTCTTCACCATTTGATGAAACGCTAGAATTTTTCTCAATTGTGGTACCTGATGGTGCATTTACCTCAAATCTTCAACATTTGAAGGTAGGAGATGAGCTTTATTTAGAAAAAATACCTTATGGTTACCTTACTTTAGCTCGTTATCAACAGCCTTTACCGCATGATTTATGGCTATTAGCAACGGGTACTGGTTTGGCGCCGTTTTTGTCGATGCTGCAAGACTTCGATACATGGTCGAAATATCAAAAGATCAATTTGATTTATAGTGTACGTACCGCAGCCGAGTTAGCTTATGTCGATCGTATTCAAGAGATTGCTGAAACTTTTGGAGAAGGGCACGTCGGTTTTAAATTTATTTCAATTATTACTCGTGACCCATTGGTACAGTTACATGACCGTTTGCCGGTTTTGATTGAAAATGGTGAATTAGAAAAAGTTGCTGGTATCGAATTGAGCTCTGCCACAAGCCATGTCATGCTTTGTGGAAATCCACAAATGGTAGATGACACGAAAGAAGCTTTAAAGCGCCGTGGTTTGACGATGAATCGTCGAGGTGAGGGAAATATTGCAGTAGAAAATTACTGGTAACAAACGATAATTAAAAGAACTTTAAAATTATTTTTATGGATATGTTTATTAATGGACAAACATATCCATAAATTCACGAATTTCAGAAATTGCGCTGTCTACATCGCTTGAAAGCCAAGTCGGTTCAAAAAGGCCTGCATAATGTTCTAAACGGTCTTGGGGAACAACTAAGCGAACAGGACAATCTTCTTCAAGTAAACGCCAAGGCAAAATCGGAACTTCATTGTCCAGAAAAATATTGATATTACGAATATCAACAATCATGGCGTTAATGCAGTCAGGAAATGGCATGACTGAAAACTCTTCAGTACGACGACGAAAATACTCCAGATCACCCCATTTGAGTTCATAACTTGGTTTATTAAATTCAATAATACCAATGAGATGCTCATCTCTTGTCTGGTGGATATAACATTGATGTGTGACGTCAGTGTCGAGATCAAGAGTTACGTTTTGCTGACGATACATCATAAAATAGAGCGGCTTTAAAACAAGGGGGCTTATTATAGCCTATTTTCTAAAAAGTAAGCGCTAAAACATATTGTATTACAAATGGGATATAGATGAAGTGGGTGAATAATTAGAAATTATTTTTAATTGTCTAAATTTGTGTGTGCAAATTTTATACTATTTTTATTATTTTAAAAGTAGAGTTTTGCAATCACAGACACCTTAGCATAATGCTTTTTCACACAACGCAACAAAGCAAATTGCTATGATGAATATAAAGCTAATGATAATAGAAGAGGGGAAAGAAGATGCATGACTTTTCAAAACCACCTCATGTGACGAGTCCTGAAGAAACTGCGAAAAAAAGAAGATTGCCAGTTTATATTTTAATTATTGTTGGGCTTTTTCTTCTTGCACTTATTGTCTATATGGTCGCTGACCATAAACAGACTCCTAAAGAAGAGGGAGCTTTTCAAAATGAGACCACACCACATGTAATTAAGGGTAGTACTGATTTAAATTTAAAGACCTATATAGGATAATAAACGAATCAGTTTATCTTGATATCAAGCCTTTAGGTGTAAACCTGAAGGCTTTTTTGCAACCTTTTGCATCAATTTGTTGTATTTATGCAGAAGTGTGTTGATTAGAAAATATTCAAAACATAATGTGAGATAGACCGCATTCATCGTCATTTTTTACAACGAATGGTGTTTCCTAGAGATAACACTGAAAAAGAACATAACAAGTGAGGACATAACAATATGAATGATTTTTTTGATGGGCCTCGCGGCGCTCAATTTGATGCCATGTATTACTGGGACCAGTTTCATCCTATTCTGGCTGCAATAGTAATCTTATTAGTTGGTTGGATCATTGCTTTATTGGTAGCAGCAGGTGTGAAAAAGCTTCTACAAAAAGTAAATACTAATGCCAAACTATCTTCAGCCACTGGCCGAGCCCCAAATATTGAAGGACTGATATCCAAGGTTGTATTCTGGTTTATTTTGATCTTAGCTGTTGTAGCGGCTCTAAATGTGCTCAACATTAGTGGAGTGAGTGGCCCGTTCAGCAATATGGTGAATCAGGTACTTGTTTACATTCCAAATATTATTGCTGCTGTGGTGGTGGGTTTTATTGGTTGGATCGTTGCTCGACTGGTGCGGGCAGGGGTTACCAATCTTTTATCCAGAACTCAACTCGACGATAAATTAAGTAATGAAGTAGGTGTAGGTGGAATTAGCCAAAATATTGGTGAGATTCTTTACTGGCTTGTATTATTACTTTTCCTTCCGATTGTTCTTTCAATATTAGGACTAACCGGCTTACTCATCCCAGTTCAGAATATGGTAAATGAAGCAGTTGCTTTCCTACCAAATATCTTTATTGCTGGCGTTATCGTTTTTGTTGGTTATATCTTGGCAAAAATTGTACGCGGCATTGTTGAAGGTCTAATTAATAGCTTAGGAGTTCAGGCTCAAGCGGAAAAAATTGGTCTTTTCAAAAGCTCTAATGTAGGTAAATTCCTAGGTTCGTTTGTTTTTGCCATCATTATTATTACCACATTGATTGTAGCGTTCGAAGCTTTAGGTATTGAGACAATTTCTCAGCCAGCAACAGCAATGCTGAATGAAATCTTACAAGCAATTCCAAACATTATTGCGGCTGGTTTAATTTTACTGGTTGCCTATATTGTTTCTCGTTTTGTTGGGCGTTTGGTTGCAGAGTTAATTGCAGGTACTGGTGTTGATGAAATTCCGGCCAAATTAGATGTACAACGCTTTTTAGGTCAAACTAAAGTTTCTAGTGCTGTCGGTTGCCTAATCGTATTCTTCACCATGCTTTTTGCAGTATCTGAAGCAGCAGATCGTCTTGGTTTCGACCAAATCAGTGGTCTAATCGCAATGTTTATCCATTTCGGTGCAAACATTCTATTGGGTGCTGTAATTCTAGTAATTGGTTTCTGGCTAGCGAATATTGTGGCGAATGTGGTTCAACGTGGCGAATATAATAGCTCGCGTTGGTTAGGTAGTTTAGTTCGTGTCTTAATTATTGGTCTTGTACTTGCGCTTGGTTTAAGAGCGATGGGCATTGCGGATTCAATTGTTAATCTTGCATTTGGTTTGACTCTAGGCGCGGTTGCAGTGGCTTTCGCTCTTGCATTCGGTTTAGGTGGTCGCCAACCAGCAGAAAGACTTTTAACTGATTTGCTTGATAAAGCTAAAAAAGAAGCGAATCAACCAAACCCTCTTTACCAACCACCTTCAAGTACCAGTAGTGCAGCTCCAGCCACCACTACCTCTACGCCAACAACTCCACCATCAACAGTTTCATCTGATGCAAAACCAGCGGATTCTGTACAGGTGAATCCAGCGCAACCGCCAGTGAATAAACCGTTTGGTTCGACAGGCGAAAATGATGAAATTTAAGGGAATTAAATTAAATTTCAGATAAACAGTACAAAAAATCTTTGATTTTTGTGATAAGTTCGACCACTCTATATTGAGTGGTCGTTCTTTTTTGGCCGTTATAAAAACAAATAAGTGAGGAAAATACGATGAAGAAACCAGGTCGTTTTTTAGCACCGATTGTCATTGCCGGAATTACGGTAGGTTTTTTAGCAAGTGCTTATAAATTTGTATTTAGTAAGTCCGAAAGCTCAAAACAAGCTACTTCTCAGCCGCAAGATGCACAAAATGCATCAAATAGTTCGAAAAACTCAAATTAGCTTATACGTATTGGGCAGCAGCATAGGCAGAAGACCATGCCCACTGGAAGTTGTAGCCTCCTAAATGTCCGGTCACATCAAGTACTTCGCCAATAAAAAACAGTCCTTTCTGCTTTTCACTTTCCATGGTTTTGGAAGATACTTCCGTTGTATCTATTCCACCTAAAGTAACTTCAGCGGTACGATATCCTTCTGTTCCAGACGGTTTAACTGCAAAGCCATGTAACTGCTCGGCAATATGATCTAGCTGCGCATCACTGATATTACCAATCGCTGTTTCGCTCTGCTCTGACCAGATGAGTTGTTGTAACTCTTGGACAATACTTTTGGCTGTAAACTCATTAAGAAGGGTGCGTAATAAAACTTTAGGCTGCGCTTTCTTTTTATCTTTTAAATAAGTTGCCAAATCTTGGCTCGGGAAAAAGTCAATTTTAAAACTTTCTCCTGAATTCCAATAATTTGAAAGCTGCAAAGAACTTGGTCCACTCAAGCCACGGTGGGTAAATAATAACGCTTCAGTAAAGCTATTTTTTGAGTTGCTTAACGTCACATCCAAAGCATTACCACTTAAGCGTGTGGTTACTTCTTTAATGTGATCTGAAAAAGTAAATGGAACTAAACCTGCACGAGTTGGGAAAACCTGATGACCAAATTTTTGTGCCAGTTCATAGCCAAAACCAGAACCGCCTAAAGTTGGAATCGATAGTCCACCAGTAGCCACCACTAATGATTCACAAGTAAATTGACCTTGATTGGTGTTTAGTGAAAATCCACCTTTTTCCAAGGGTGTAATTTGTCCAACTTCGCAATGGGTTTGGATATCCACATTTTTAGTTTTATTACATTCACTCACAAGCATTTCTAAAATTTCTTTAGAACCGTTTAGAGTAAATAATTGTCCATGTTTACGTTCTTCATAAGCAATTTTATAGTCACATACCAAGCCAATAAAGTCCCAGTTACTGTAGCGTGACAGGGCAGAAATAACAAAATGCGGATTATGAGAAATAAAGTTATCAGGCTCGACATACAGGTTTGTAAAATTACACTTACCACCACCTGACATTAAAATCTTTTTACCAATTTTATTGGCTTTTTCTAAAATTAAAACCGAGCGCCCTCGTTTAGCAGCATGTGCAGCCAACATGAGTCCAGAAGCACCTGCACCTAAGACAATGACATCGACATGACTGTTAGACATAAGAGATTCTCGATTAATCTTGAAAATTTAAAAGGGGCATATACTATCATGCTAAGGCTTAGTCATGCTAAAGACATTTATCACGGTAGTGAACAATGTGACCTAAAAACTAGTAAGTTATTGATGTGATTTTCCCTTGTAAACCACCAGAATGAATTGCCAGAATACGAGTTCCTTCAGGAAAGTAATTATTTTTGATAAGGTCAAACAGACCGAACATCATTTTTCCCGTATAGATCGGTTCAAGTGGTACCACATGTTGCTCTTCAAATTTTTGGATAAATGCGAGTAGCTCAGGTGAAGTTTTAGCGTAACCACCACAGCAGTAGGCATCTGTCAGTGACCAATTCTGTTTTTTAGTCCACTGCATAATATCTCGTTTTAGAAAATTACCTTTTAATGCAGAAAACCCTAAAATCTTTTGATGTGGGGCACTTCGTTCAATCAGCCCAGAAATAGTCCCTCCAGTTCCGACTGCACAGCAAATGACATCATAGTTTTGCAAATCACTTTGACTGAGAATTTCTTGACAGCCTCGTACTGCTAAATCATTAGTACCGCCTTCAGGTATGAGATAGGTTTTTGGAAAATGATTGTGTAATTGTTGAAGATAATTCCCATCATTTCTCAAACGATATTCATTGCGTGAGACGAAATGCAACTGCATTCCTAACTTTTGAGCATTTGCTAATGTTGGGTTAAGTGGTTGTGTGGCGAGTTCTTCTCCACGAATAATGCCTACACTTTTTAAGCCATAAAGATGAGCAGCATAGGCGGTCGCAGCAATATGATTTGAATAAGCTCCGCCAAATGTCAAAATACGGGTTAACCCTTGTTTTTGGGCTTCTAATATATTGTATTTTAATTTAAAAAATTTATTACCCGAAATTTGAGGGTGAATTAAATCTAATCGTTTAATATCGAGATGTACGGAATAAGGTAGGTTAATAGACTGATAGGGAACAGATGAAGCAATGTGATCAAACATTAGAAATTGAGAAAATAATGATTGATCACATTGTAGCTTTTTAAACAGAATTTTAAAAAACTAATTAAGAGCTTGTGTCGACAGAGGTAATAACTGACATACCTGGACGTAAGTATTCAAATCCTTCTTGATTTGGATCTATCGTAATACGTACTGCAATACGCTGAACCACTTTGGTAAAGTTACCAGTCGCGTTATCCGGTTTTAAGACACTAAATTCTGAACCAGCAGCTGGTGATATTTGTTCAACATGGCCTATAAATTTTTTGTGTTTCATGGCGTCGACTGTAAACCATGCTTTTTGCCCAACTCGCATATTGGCAATTTGAGTTTCTTTGAAATTGGCAATTACCCATGTTTGTTGGGGAATCAAATAGAGTAATTGTGAACCAGCAGCTACGTATTGACCAACACGAGGGTTTACCTCACCAAGCTGCCCATTCATTGGGGCAACAATAACGCTATAGTCTTTGGTGGTTTGTGCTTGGTCTAATTGAGCTTTAGCACTAGAGACCTGTGCCTCTAACCCCGCTTTAGCCACTTGTGCTGTTTTTAAAGCTTCTTCGGCTACTAAAACATTTGCTTCTGCCTGTTTGAGTGCCGCAAGGTTATTTTCTGCATCTGCTGCTGCTTTATCTTGTTCAGATTTAGATGCAGCTCCACTATTACCCAACTGTTGATAACGTCTGAGCTGCGCTAAAGAGAGGTGGTATTGAGCTTTAACTTGATCAACTTTGGCTTGTGCTGCCACAATATCAGCTTGTTTCTGAGCAATGGATTGGGTTTGATTGGCTAAGGTATTTTTAGCCTGTTCAACGCCTGAAGCAGCTTGTGTGACTTTTTGATCGTAAGTGGTTGCATCAATATGCATTAACACTTGACCCTTTTTGACATGGTCAAAATCTTTTACTAATACGTCTTTAACATAGCCATTAATCTGAGAAGATAAAATGGTAGTTTTACCTTTGACATAACTATTGTCAGTTTGTTGGACACTGGTTGCAAAAGGTCCAATTCTCCAAGCCCATAAAATTACTAAAATACCGACTATTAGAACTACCAGCATCCACAATAAAGTAGAGCGCTTGGTCGGAATGAGTTTACTTGCAGGTGCTGGTTCGTTAGACGGAGCAGGGGCTGCTTGAGGTGGAGTTTGTTCTGGTTTGTTTTGATCATCTGACATATATAAATCTCAATTTCTATTTCATCAAAAATGAAAGCCATTAAGGACGGCTAATTCCTCTGCGCTGTAGATATTTGCTTCGTGCAATATTAAATCCACCCCATAAGAGCAGAGCGACAGCAAAAATACCATTTAATGCAATAACATCATTGTAGGCGCGTACCTGAGCCTCACGAGTCACAACTTGATTGAGTGATCGCATGGATTGAGCAGTTTGTAACGCTGGATCATTCGTTGTGATGGCCGCGCTACGTTGATAGGTTGAAAGTCTTTGAGCGACTAAAGGGTCTGCTTGTTCTAAATCTTTAATCATCTCTGCTTGATAGTTTTGCGTACGATGCTGTTGATAGGTCGAGAAGAAGGAGGAGCCGACTAAGCCACCGAAAGTTTGCGTAGCAGAAAATAATACGATGAAGGTCACTACATAAGATGGACCTTTAGCCAGTGTTTGTGCAAAGCCAATTAAAAGTAATGGTCCAATAAATAAGCCACCTGCAAAGCCCACCAAGAACTGACTCGCAAAGAAGTTCACCGGCCGAACATCACTGGTTAAGTGATAATCTAGTCCACATGCAACCAAAATCAGAAACTCTGCGAAAAGTAAATGGAAGATAATTCGTTCGCGTGAAAAAGTAAGCGCACTAAAAAGTGTTCCACTTAAAATTCCCACCAATATGATGACATAGAGTGGAACAAACTGATCAGGACCCATTCCCATCGTTTTTAAAAAATTAACGGCAGCATAGCTTTGTTCTGACATTAATAGTCGGATTGCAAATGCACCAAAAATAAAGCGTAGAGTTGAAGAGGCGCCTAGCCAACGGGTCATAATGAGTGGGTTAGCACGATAGTGTTCGTAGAGTAAACCGAGCACAACTAAGCTAAAACCTGCAATTAATACGTAAGCAAGCCATTCACTATTAAACCACCATAAAATTGGACCTTGTGTCAGCACAATACATAAGCATGCAAAACCTGGGGCTAGCAAAGCAAAGGTGAAGAAATCCTGTTTCTCGAATACATATATTCTTAAGCTCCGTGGTAATTTCAATGAAACGACCATGGCTAAACAACAAAGCGCTAAACCAAGCTCAAAGGTATAAAGAACAGACCAACTGTCTGTATTTACAAGAAATGGAGAAATAATCCAGGCTAGAGGTACGCCGAGCTGCTGAAAACCGAAGGCAATATATATTCCTTTTGCCATGTCTGCTTTTTTAAAGGCCTGCATGGTGTAATACATACCTAAAGAGCTTAGTGGCGCACCCGCTAAACCAGCAACGACCCGAGCAAATAACGCCATTTCATAGGTATGCACAAAAATATGTAAAATAAGCACAACAATAAAAATTGCTAAGCCTATTTCTGAAAATAGGCGTAAACCATATTGTTGTCTGGCTTTAAATAAAATTAGATTTGAGCTGACATTTGCCATGACATAGGCAGCAGGGAGCCAAGCCGCTTCAGAAGGAGTGAGCCCATACTCGCCTTGAATTAAAGGTAAATTTGCCGTAATAAAGCCATTACTTAAACTTGCCGAAAGGGCGACAAATAAACCGATAAAAAAGTAAATAAATCGCTTAGGTACAGAATGTACAATGGCGGCTGGTGAACCAGGCAGAGTTGGTTGTTCTTCTGGAGTCCAATCTGGAGGTGTTTCTAAGTAACGAGGCGTTTTACTCATTCTATCCCTCGAATTTTTTGTATTTGAATACCATGAAATAGTAATTCAATTGCTCGTTTTGCTAAGCGAGTCTGTTCTTCTGGCTCATGTCCTTGAAATGAAGAACCTAACATTGCTGTGACCATTGCATAGTCATCGGCAGTAAGATCAGCTCTGCACAGTTGTTGTTTTATCGCATTTTCAATCAGTGGGTTAAGTGCATTATTTCGCCGTTCATAAATTTTTAACATAATTGGGTCTTGTCGATCAATTACTCTCCAAAAATCTTGCAAAATTGCGAGCTTGGGGAGTTGTCCAATATGTCCTTCAATTAAACGAAATAAACCATCCTCGAATTGTTGAAAATAAGCTGCTTTTTGCTCTAGCTGTGTAATCGCACGCTCTAAAAGGGCGCTAATTAACACCTTGCGATCACCAAAATTACGATAGAACGTCGCTCTTCCTACCCCTGCATAATCAATGACGACTTGTAAAGGGACATTAATGCCATGAATACGAAAACATTCTTCGGCTGCATTGAGTAATTCATCCCGATTATGGGCAGCAATTTTTTGACGTTTACTCATGTCATCGTTTAGAGAATTTTGAAGTTAGATATTTAACGGACATTTTTGTCCGTTGTGAAGATAAAAATTGTAAAAACATGAAAATTCATTTTTCATCATTTATATTTTGTGCTCTTTTAAATGCGTCATAAAAAGCTGCTAGAATACCGCGCAATTACATGATGCTAGGCTAGCCCAATGTTTGACTCTCTTATTCCTCTCTTTTCAATTGCAATGGCATTGATGCTTGGAGCAATAAGCCCAGGGCCAAGTTTTATTTATGTAGCGCAAAATTCAATTTCCAAATCACGTAAACATGGTTTATTTACAGCATTAGGAACGGGTACAGGTGCGGCTCTGTTTGGCCTATTAGCTGTTATGGGATTACAGGCAGTTTTATTGGCTGTGCCTTCTGCATATTTAATTTTAAAAATTGGCGGTGGGCTTTATTTACTTTGGCTTGCTTTTAAAATTATTAAACACGCCAAAGAACCAATTGCAGTTGAAAACGATTCAAAATCGAAAATGACTTATAAACAAGCATATCGATATGGTTTGATTACTCAGTTAAGTAATCCAAAAATCGCAGTCGTGTTAGCAAGTGTATTTACTGCTTTACTGCCGAAAGAAATCCCAAATTATTACTACGTAGCATTACCAGTTATTTGTTTTATGATCGACGCTGGTTGGTATTCATGTGTTGCGATGTTGTTATCTTCAGAGAAGCCTAGAACAATGTATTTAAAGGCAAAAACTGGTGTTGACCGAGTTGCTGGAAGCATTGTTAGCCTATTGGGTTTAAAGTTAATTTTCTTCAAATGATAAGTCTTTAATTAAAATATCTAAAGAATAGAAAGTCAGGCATTCATCGTCTGGCTTTATTTTTGCGTAAAATATATATAATTTGAAATATCTTTTTTAGCACTTAAACACTTTAAAAGTGGTAACTTAATAAATAAAACAAAAAGAAATGAGGATCACGTTATGAAAAAACTAATGGTGAGCATTTCTGTAGTTTTTCTCATCTTAACTACAGGATGTGAGATGAAAATGATGAGCAAGCAACCACTGGCAAATGAGCGGACCATGAGTATTGTTGGTACTCCGGTTCATGAAAAGGATTATAAAATTTCCGATATCCAAGCGAATAATCATGAGCAATCCAACTATTAAGTTACTTGCTGGATGCTTAACTTACTGTATTTTGAATGTGGCAAATGCATGTGAACCTGCATCTTTAGATTGGGAGCTTTTTTAGGAAAAATATGATTTAAATCATGATGGAATATACAGCCTAAAAGAATTTCAACGTATTGAGGATTTTTATCCTTATAACTGGCCTACCGATAAACGTTTTCAAGGCGAAAACAAGCATACAGAGTTATTTCATTATTTAGATGAAAATAAGAACGGCTATTTAACAAGTGAGGAGTTAGGAAATATACATGTTTTATTTAATAACCCTTGTGAAGGATGGCCTTGGTCGTAATTTAAATTTACTTATTTATGTTTCTTTAAAAATCAGATTTTAAAAAATAAAAAAGCTTCCAATTTAGGAAGCTTTTTTATTAAGGCAGATTAAGAAACTTTATCGCCTGGTTTTGCACCGCTATCTGGAGAAATAATGAAAATACCTTCACCATTTCCAGCAGCAAGTACCATTCCGTTTGATATACCAAAACGCATTTTACGTGGTGCAAGATTAGCAACCATGACTACCAGTTTGCCTTTTAAATCTTCTGGTGCGTATTGGCTACGAATACCACTGAATACGTTACGTGGTTCAGCTTCACCAACATCTAAAGTAAGTTGAAGTAATTTATCTGAACCTTCAACAGTGCCTGCTTCAACGACCTGAGCAACACGTAAGTCAACTTTTAAGAAGTCTTCAATACCAATGATTTCTGCTTCACCAACTGCTGGAACTGGAGCCGCTTTTTTCTCGGCAGCTTTGTCCTTTTTCACCGTCGCTTTAGTTGCTTCTGGAGCAGGAGTACCTAAAGATTCTTTAGATGCATCCACCATTGCGGCAACAGCTTTTGGATCAACACGTTGCATGAGTGGTTGGAACTGTGCAATCTCATGGCTTACAAGAATTTGTTTACGTGACTCAAAATTGAAGCTTTCAAGTTTTAAGAAACTTTGAACTTGCTCAGCCAAAGTTGGAAGAACTGGAGCTAAATACACAGCTAATTGACGGAACAAGTTGATACCAACCGAGCACACATCAAGAACTTGTTGTTCTTGGCCTTCTTGTTTAGCAAGAGCCCATGGCTTTTTCTCATCAATATATTGGTTTGCACGGTCAGCAAGTGCCATAATTTCACGAATAGCGGTCGAGAATTCACGAGCCTCAAAAGCTTGAGCGATTGAGTCACCTGCATCAATAAAACTTTGTACCAATTCAGGCTCTGCGCATTCAGCAGATAAGGTATGGTTAAAGCTACTATTGATAAATTTAGCGCAACGGCTCGCAATATTGACGACTTTACCGACTAAATCAGAGTTTACCTTTTGAATAAAATCATCAAGATTCAAGTCAGAGTCTTCAACTTTATCTGAAAGTTTAGATGCAAAGTAGTAACGTAAATATTCTGGATTTAAATGCTGTAAATAAGTCTCAGCTTTAATGAAAGTACCACGAGACTTAGACATTTTTTGTCCGTTCACAGTCAAGAAACCATTTACAAACAAGCCTGTTGGAGTGCGATAGTTTGCACCATCTAACATTGCAGGCCAGAACAATGCATGGAAATAAACAATATCTTTACCAATGAAATGGTACACATCGTTTTGGCTGTCTTTTTTCCAGAAATCATCAAAACTTAAATCTGGACGTTTCGCTTTGATGTAATTTTCAAAACTAGACATATAACCAATTGGCGCATCTACCCAAACATAAAAGTATTTATTTGGCGCATCTGGAATCTCAAAACCAAAATAAGGTGCATCACGGGAAATATCCCAATCGGTTAAACCTGACTCAAACCATTCATCGAGTTTGTTTGCAATCGAAACAGGTAAGCGACCTTCATCACGGGTCCATTTCTGTAAATACTCAGCAAAATTCGGTAGTTTAAAGAAATAGTGATCTGAAGATTTTTCAACTGGTGTTGCGCCACTTAACGTTGAGCGTGGGTTGAGTAACTCAGTTGCATTATAAGTCGTACCACAAACTTCACATGAGTCGCCGTATTGGTCTTCTGCCTTACATTTTGGGCATGTACCTTTAATGAAACGGTCAGACAGGAACATGCCTTTTTCTGGGTCAAATAATTGAGTTACAGGGCGAACTGCAATATTTCCAGCTTCACGGTTTTTAATATAGATGTCTGTTGAACGTGCTTTATTGGCATCGCTATGAGTTGAATCATAGTGATCAAAATGTACACCGAAGCCATCAAAATCACGGATATGTTCTTTTTGAACATTCGCAATTTGTTCTTCTGGGCTAATACCATTTGCCTCAGCACGTAGCATGATGGCAGTACCATGAGCATCATCCGCACATACATAAGTCACATCATGACCCATTGCCCGCATGGCACGAACCCAGATATCTGCCTGGATGTAACCGAGTAAATGACCCATGTGAATTGGACCATTAGCATAAGGGAGGGCATTAGTGACTAAAATTTTACGCACGGATTTCATTCTCTCATTCGTATTTATAAGGTGGAAGATTTTAACTGATGCAGGGAGATAAGCAAAGATTAATAATCTTTGCTGGAGAACAAGCAATTTGTAAAAAACGGATTTTAATTGAAAAGTTGCTTCTCTTTAGAACAGATAAACAAATCGAAAAATATTTGAATCTTCCTGTATTGTCTTTGTTTCAAATTGCAGTTACGTTCAGAAAATAAGCCATAAAGATGTATAACTAATAACTTATTCAGGTAATTTTTTAATTAACTACGAGGATAACAACGATGACTACTGAAAATAAATTAGATGACTTAAAGACAAAAGCGGCAGATGCAAAAGTACAAGGTGAAAAAGCTTTGGATGATTTAAAGGAAAATGTAAAAGCTAAAGAAGCTGCTGGTAAAGAAGCGGTTCAAGATAAAGTAGATGAATTAAAAGCAAAAGCGGCAGACGCAAAAGTTCAAGGTGAAAAAGCTTTGGATGATTTAAAAGAAAATGTAAAAGAGAAACAAGCTGCTGGTAAAGAGGCGGTTGAAGATAAAGCAAGTGATTTGAAAGGCAAACTTGAGGATGCTCAACACACCTTGCAAGATAAGTTTGATCATTTGCGTACTGAGGCAAGCCATAAACTTGATGATGCCAAAGCCAAAGCAGCCGAGTTAAAAGATGAAGCTGCAACAAAATTCGATGAGTTAAAAACGCAAGCAACAGCGAAATTTGATGAGTTGAAGAAAACAGCAACTGATAAGTTAAATAAATTAAAGCACCATGATTCTGATGAATAAGTTTATTTAATCTAAAATCTGCACTCCTTACCTAAAAGATGAGATTGGAAGTTAGTAATTATTCATCCCAAGGCGAGCGAGTGCGGACCAATACTGTTACACTATCTCCATTAAGCTGTAATGATCTGTTTTTGGAGTAAACAATATGTCTTGGCTTTCTTCATTAAAGTCTGTTTTTTCACCTGCACAAGAAGTGAAAGAAGATGAAATCCAAACCGTACTCCAAAATTATTTACTACCGCATTCAAAAGATGCTTTAAAAGAGCGCATTAGTCAGCTTCAAGTTCAAGGTCGAGTATTACAACTCACTATTAATACATTTCCTGATGAAAAAGAGCATTTGCAGCAAATTCATGATGATTTGGCTGGGGCTTTGGAAAAATGTGGTATTGAGGAACTGAACCTACATGTTGTTCAACAGAAGCGCACTACACAAGAAAGTTCGAACCTACCTCCTGTGTTAGATGCTTCACCTAAATCAGAACCAGATCCAAATAATCCTCCTATTCAAAAAGCTGCTCCACAGCAGAGAGATGTTCCACTCCATCCTCGCATTAAGCATGTTATTTTAGTTTCTTCGGGCAAGGGTGGTGTTGGTAAATCAACAACCACTGTCAATTTGGCACTTGCCTTGCAAAAGATGGGGCTGAAAGTTGGGGTTTTAGATGCCGATATCTATGGTCCAAGTATTCCGACTATGCTGGGAAATGCTGGCAAAACTCCTCTTATTGAAAGTGAAAATTTTGTACCTTTAGATGCTTACGGTATGGCTGTGCTTTCTATTGGACATTTAACTGGTGATAACAACACACCTGTCGCGTGGCGTGGACCGAAGGCGACGGGTGCTTTAATGCAGTTATTTAATCAAACCCTTTGGCCTGATTTAGATGTATTGATGATTGATATGCCGCCTGGTACTGGTGATATTCAACTTACCCTTGCACAGCGTATTCCAGTGACTGGTTCAATCATTGTGACTACGCCACAAAATGTTGCCTTGCTTGATGCGACCAAAGGAATTGAGCTATTTAATAAAGTGGGTATTCCCGTGTTAGGTGTCGTTGAGAACATGTCGACCCATATTTGCTCTAACTGTGGTCATGAGGAGCAAATTTTTGGTATTGGCGGTGGTGACAAGCTCTCTGAACAGTACCATATTCCATTATTAGGTCGCTTGCCTCTAAATGCTCAGATCCGTGAGCATGCTGATCAGGGTAAACCTAGTGTTGTAGCAATGGATGACGCTGCTGATAGTTATATTGATATTGCCAAAGCGATGTGGGAACAGGTTGAAAAAATTCCTCAGCGTTCACGTGATGACAAACGTATTTTCTAAAACATCTCTAACCCGACTTTAAGTCGGGTTTTTATTATTTGGTTAAAAGTAAAATTTAAAGTACTGAATCTAAATAACAAAGCTAAACTTGAAATTGGCATGTAGATTGCTACTTTACACTTTTTAAAAAGAAAGGGTAAAAAATGCAATTTAAATGTGCTTTTGGCGTAATCAGTTTATGTAGCGCCCTATTTTTAGTTGGATGTAATGATGACAACTCAACCGTCTCAGAAACACCAACAGTTCAGGAACAAAAACAGAAATTACAACCGATTATTATTCAAGGTGCTTTACCTGTAGAGTCGGAACAGATGGCTTCTAAATTGCAAGATGTGAAAGCTGAAACTATAGGTGGTTGGATATTCTGGAAGGGAACCTACAATGGTTACCCCATGATTATCTCTAAAACTCGCATGGGCATGAGTAACTCAGCTGCTGCAACTGCTTTGGCTATCGAGCGTTATAAACCAATTGCGATTATTAATCAGGGAACATCAGGCGGGCATGACCCAGACCTACACGTTTACGATATTGTTTTAGGAAAATATGCGACAAATATTGGTGCATTTAGAACGCCTAAGCAGCCAGTAGGTGGTGGATCAAATTCACTCACATGGGTTGAGGCTTTTGATGTTTTGCCAACTGATGAATCTGATCCAGAACCTATTGCAATTCGTAAGTTTGAAGGTAACCAAGAGCTATTAATGGCGGCTCATAAAGTCCGTTATGACAAAGGCGAGGTGGTTGAAGGAACGATTGGTTCAGCAGATGTTTGGAATAATGAACTTGATCGTATTCAATTTTTCCACCAACGTTATGGCACTTCTGTTGAGGAAATGGAAGCGGCGTCAGTTGCTCAAATTGCCAGCCAGTTTAATGTTCCTTTTCTAGGAATTCGAATTTTATCTAATAACATTACTAATAATGGAGCTTATGACCCAGGCACAGGAGAAGCTTGCCAAGAGTATGTTCTCAATGTGGCTGAAGAATATATGAAATCAAAACTACCAAAATAATAATTTAAAACTAAGCAAGAAGACCGAAGTCTTTATAAAACTTCTTCTTTTTGCTTTTTCTGGCGATGTCTACTTTTCCAGTTTTTAATGACCATCCAACGCCAGAAAATTTCTGTGCATAAATATAAAATGACCGCAAAGACGAAAGCTTCTACAATCAGGCCTGTCATCAAAATTTTCGCAAGACTAAAATCAATGTGCCCATGGCCGAAATGAGTAATCCAGCGGGAAATCTGGTGCAATACACCTAGTAGCATTTCTTTGTTGATCATATGCACATGAAAAATATGTGCACCAAACCAAAAACCAATATATAGAATCGGAACTAAAGTAAGGGGGTTACTTAGCCAAGCCAGCATTAAGCTAATTGGTAAATTTACTTCGAATAGTAAGACCGCCATCACAATAAACACACTGTGAAAAGGGATAGGCAGTAAACCAAAAAAAGTTCCAACAAAAACAGCTCGGGTAATTGATTTTCGATTGACATACCAAAGCACAGGATTCAAGGTCTTTTTACCAAAAATCCTTAGAAATTTCATATTTGAAACTTTCTCGGGTGAGGGAAGCCAAGATTGAAAAAAGTGCTTTGCCATAATCATTAAGGTAGTAGAGCGCGCTGCTCTATATAAAAAAATCAGAAACAATATATGAATTGAAACTTATTAAAAGCTTAAAATTTAAACTTACCATCACTATATATTTTTTATTATAAAGACTTTTGATGGAAAAATAGACTTAAAATAAAAATACTTATGTTACTTAAGTAAGAAACTATTTAAAAAGCATGACAACTGACTGTAAAGTTTTCTTTATCGCTTTTTGCAGTAATTATATAAGTTTTTGTTTTTAATGTTTTTATTTTAAATTTAAAAACGATTTTAAAAATTTTGTCTTACAATTACCTTTTGCCATGTGACAGGATATCTATTAATCTGAGATGACTATATTGTGAGGTCATTCAATGATTTCATGGCTTTTTATTGGCTTAGTAGCCACAATTTTACTTACACCTGGTCCAACGAACACTTTACTCGCTTCTTCAGGCGTGCAAGTAGGATTACGGAAGTCAGTAAAACTTATTCCAGCAGAAGTTTTGGGTTACGTGATCTCTATTTCTGCATGGGGAATGCTGATTGGTAAAGTGTCCACCACATTGCCATTGCTGCCGCCTATTCTTAAGCTATTGAGTGCTTGTTATATTATTTTCTTAGCTATTAAGTTATGGCATACGGCAAATCAAGAAGTTGAATTAAATCAGCCTACGATCCGTACTCGTGAATTATTTTGTGCAACCTTATTAAATCCTAAAGCTTTACTCTTTGCTTCAGCAATTTTTCCTGTGGCTGCATGGAGTGATTTTCATATTTATATGATTCATATGATGGCTTATTTAGCGCTTATTACGCCAATTGCCTTATTCTGGATTTTCTTAGGATCACTTTTAGCTTCTAAGAAAGTTGCGTGGTTAAATCAGACGAATTTGCAAAAAACAGCTTCACTCGTTTTAGTCAGTTTTTCAATTCCTATCAGTTATTCTGCTTTACTTAGCCTTTAAAAGTAGTGTCGAGCTATTCTTTTAGGTTGAGTAGCTCTGCATTGTTTTCATAATTGCTTTTTTAAGTTAAAGTACGTCGAAATCAATGAAATTACCTTTTGGATAGAAAATACATGGCTATTAAGTCTGATCGTTGGATTCGCGAGATGAGCGAAAAACACGGCATGATTGAACCTTATGCAGAGAATCAAGTCCGTTTTGATAAAAATGGTGAAAAGTTGATTTCCTACGGGGTCTCTAGCTATGGTTATGATGTACGCTGTGCCCGTGAATTCAAGGTTTTTACTAACGTACATTCTGCAATTGTCGATCCAAAGAATTTTGATGACAAAAGTTTTATCGACATTGAATCTGATGTTTGCATTATTCCGCCAAACTCATTTGCTCTAGCGCGTACAATTGAATATTTCCGTATTCCTCGTAATGTATTGACCGTATGTTTAGGCAAGTCGACTTATGCTCGCTGCGGTATTATTGTAAATGTGACTCCATTAGAACCTGAATGGGAAGGTCACGTAACTTTAGAATTTTCAAACACTACTAATTTACCTGCACGTATTTATGCAGGAGAAGGCGTAGCACAAATGCTATTTTTTGAAAGTGATGAAGTATGTGAAACATCTTATAAAGACCGTGGTGGTAAATACCAAGGTCAGACAGGCGTTACACTCCCTAAAACATAATTTTTCTTAGATAAAGAAGAGTTTTAAAATAATGGGTCGCTCAGGTGGCCCAATTTTATGGGTAAAATTTACATAAGATGCGTTTATCGGAATAGTGGTAAATGACAGTTTCCTTTTGTAAAAAATAATATAATATGATCAATAATTGATTTGTTTTTTTGTTCTGCATCACAGTATTGAAAAACAAATATATCGGATATAGGTTGTCTTTTTAGTAGTGATTACTTAGATATCTACTAAATTCAGACAGGCCAAATAAAAAGAAATTAAACAGGATTATGCCCCCACGGATACGGAGGTCGGCCATGCGACAGTTTACGTCTCTTCATGTAGCGATAGCACTTGGAAGCTTATGCTTTTCTTCAGCGTATGCTGCGTCTACATTAGTCCCTATGTCAGATTCGGAACTATCCGCAACTCGTGGCCAAGCTTTAATGAGTATGTCTTATATTGCGCCTACGGATTCGGCAAATTTGGAAAAACTACGTGACAGTAATAGTAACGTCGGTTTTTATAAATTGGGCCTAGATGCTGATTTGGAACTGAACGCGAATATTAAAAAATTGCAGCTTGGATGCGGTGGAGCTAATGGTGCGGGTGCATGTGATATTGATATTGATAACTTAAGTCTAAGTGGTCTTTCAGATACGAACGATGGCCGTGCTAGTTCTTCAGCAAAATTAACTAATCCATTTATTGAGTTTGCGATTAAAAACCCGAACAGTGCATCAACTCGTGAAGTAGCTGGTGTGAGATTAAGTGCCGAATCTATTCAGGGTTTACTTACTTTTGGTTCAGAAAATACGACTACGAAAAATGGAATTAACTCTTTTAGTGGTTATATGGTGACTCAAGCGACTGGAGGCAGTGTTAGCACAGCTGCCCGTCCAACAGGCTCAGGATTAACGCAAGCCAATTTAGGCACACAAATTACTGGACGAGCAAAAGGAACATTGCTTGGTCTTGATGTTATTAATACAAATTTCCGTTCAACTAGTTATGATCTCGGACTTAGCAGTGCTTCTGGTAGTTTATTTTTACCTTCTCAAGTCATTAGTGGAAAACGTATAACTACTGCAAATTTGACTGGTACTGCTAATGTGAGCGGTATTAATTTGTCAGGTACAATTGCAGCTGATACAGATTTGATTATTAAGATTTCAGGTAATTTAAGTGGAACAATCAATAATTTAGGTGTAAATGTTGCAGTTAATGAAGATTTAGGTTACTTCCATAAAGTTAATTTGAATGGCACAGCGGCTTCTCTTTCTTTACAAGGACAAAATTTGCAATGGACAGGAGCGAAGTCAGTTTCTCAGGCAGGTTGGTGGTTAGAACTCTCAAATCCGATTGATATTGGTGATGTAACACCACAATCACAGGTGGTAATTACTGATGATGTGGTGAAAGCCACATTAGGCAAGGTTAGTCAGTATTTGACAGCTAACCCAGTTAACTGTGGAACTTTAGCTTTCGATTGTTTACTAGGTAATATTGATGTAAGTACTGTCGATTTAACAGGTCAGTACGTTCCTATGAATTTGACGAATTTAGTCTTAAAAAATCAGAGTTTTGCTCCTAACTGCTATGGAAACTTAAAGTTCTGTTAATTTTAAAAGAATGTTATAGCTAATACTTTACATTCATCGGAAAAGTAATTTTTTACATGCTTTTTTTTGCATTTGTGCAAATATTCCGCATAATAGAAATGTGGAAAGGTTGGCAAAATCTTTTAGATTTGCCTCTTTGTCTAAGGTGAAAAGGATAGATTCACCTGACATCAAGGATTGTTAAAGAAAAATAAATATGGTGCGCGGCATCGTATAAAACAGGAAGGTCAAGATGACTACACTTAATTATACGGTAAGGTTTCAAAAAACCGTTTTGGCAAGTTTAATCGGGCTTTGTATAAGCCAGTCTAGTTTCGCACTCGAAGAACTTTCCGATGCGGGCTTAAGTGAAACTACAGGTGAAGGCATTGCTATCTTGCCACAGAATGCTTATATGGTATTTCGTGGTGCAGGTGCTAATGAAACCTCTAGTCAGATATTAACGGATCGTACTAAAGATACGGGTTATATCAATTATGTGCCTGTTGGTCCTTTAAGTATGACAGCCGCAGATACCAATAAAAATGGTTCGATTGATTCGGGCGACCGTGCGGTCGGTAAAGCCGATATTTTTCTTTATGGTTTAGCGCTTTCCAAATCCGATAATGATACGAATAGTCGTATCGCTTCTACAGATGCGGCTGCTGCAATTTCGAGTTGGGGTACTGCGGTTAACCCGTGGATATTTAAAGTTGCGACAGAAAACTCAGTACCTAACTTTAGTGCGACAAATTGTACTGGCGCGTCCGATCCAACATGTCAGGTGACATACTTAGCTCTAGAAGCGCCCTTATATGAAGTTGGAACGAAAGATACCGCAGGTTTAGATGCTTATAAGCTGAAACTAGGCTTATGGACAGATATCTTTGTACGTAACCCAAATAAAATAAATGGTGCAGCAGATCAATTTAATTATGGGGACTCAAATGGTTTGATTGGTACCAGTACTGATGCAAGCCGTGCAAACCGTCTTCGTTTACAAGGAGTTTGGAATAACTTTAGCTTAAATGGCAGTCGTTTACAGCTTTTCCAAACATTAGGAGGCGCAACATCTGCTGGTGGAATGAGTCCTTTTTATAATGATACTTTAGGTTTGGCAGGAGTTATTCGTTTAAACAGCGGTGATGCATCTAATTTAAGAGCAACCGTTACTTCAAATACCCCAACATCTACAGTAGGGCCATGGGTAAATCGCTATAGCACCCAATATACGGGTGCGCCAAGTAATAACTCTCCAAGTTCGGACTGGTTATATCGTATTCGTAGTCAAACTACGACTGTTACTTCAACGGGCTCATGGACTGCTCCAACTGACAGTGCTATGAATAATGTTTTGCGTTTGAGTACACGTGAGTCTGGAACTACTCAAGGTAATTTGGTAACACCTGCAATTAATGGTGGAATTGCACCAACCTTTGATGCGAATGAAGGTTTATATCTCTATAACCCAAATATTAACCTTGTGTTAGGGTCTTTATATCAACCACTTGTTTTAAGTTCAGATGGTAAAAACTTTAGTTTAGAACTTGCTCGTATTCCGAATAAACCAGAAATTTATAAGAAAATTTATACAGATTATAGTGGCGCAGATACTAGCTATTTAGGCTCTACTTGTAATATTTATCAATGTGGTACCAATGTAACATTAGGTGGTAAAACTTACCAAGGTTCTAGCGCAACACACAGCAGTATCTCAATTGGTTCAACTGTTTATAATGCTACGAATAATACTTTAGAAGCATTTAAAGGGAATAGTACACAAGATGCTGTCGGTATTTCATTTGGTAAATTACCTACAGGTACTGTTGCTGCTGTAACACAGACTAAAAACTTCTATCAATTGCAAAATCAAGAGCGCCGTGTAAATAGTTATACATGTAGTTTGATTTTTACTTGTTATGACTGGCAGTACCGTACAGCAACGGGCTGGACGGGAAATGCAGGCTCAGGTTTGAAATTTGATTCACAAGGTGCTAACTGGGCCAATGTAGATAGTACGGCTTATTATAATCCAACTGTAAATAATACTGGTTATACCTTAGCTGATGCCGGAAATGGGGCTCAGTTTGTTGTACCAAATGGCACACCTTTACCAGATGCACTTTATAACAATGGACGTTGGTCTACCACCACGCCAAATGCAGATTTGAACACCTATAAGCTATCTGGAGCACAAATTAGCTCAGCCATTACTAATAACATGGGTTCAGCTGTAATTGATGGTGTGTTAATCCAGCATTTAAAACTGACAACTAAAGGCTTATAAGAGGAGGATAATGATATGAAAAAATTAAGTACTTTAATCCTCGCTCTTTGTGCAACGGTTACTCATGCCGAGCTGCAAACTTTAGATAATGAAGCATTGCAGGCGATTAATGGACAGGCAGGTGCTGATTTATCTTTGATGCTCAATTTAAACCAGACCAGTAATGGTATTTTTGACAATGGTAGTGGTGGTGTCTGTGAGAACGTCGAGTTTTGTCATATTGGTTTGGCGATTAACAAACGTTTTGTACAAGCAGATGCGAGTAAGCCAAGCGGTTGGGCTGAAAACAGTAATAGTGGTAATAAACTTTGGTTGGTATTTAAAGGTGTACAAGGAACTTTAAATATTCAAAAAATGGGGTTGGATGGCGCTGATTTAAAGTATCTGGATAAAAACAATACCGAAATGATTAAGCCTGCTATTCAGCTTAGTTTTAGCGCAGCACAGCCAATTTTAATTCGTAACTTTGGTTTTAATGCTTTATCAATTGAGCAAGATAACTTTACCAGCTCAACAACAGTGCAAGGGTCGAGCGCAAATATGTATGATTATGCATATTTCAAAAAAACAACGTATGCTGCGACTGCTAATAGTGGGAACCAGCAAGTTGCTACAGCTACGCCTTCTGCCTATGACTATGGACGTGAAACTGGTTTTATGGGCTTAATGATGAACGGAAACTTGGCTATTCAAGGAAAAGTCATGGTCTTTAGCTGTGATGGCAGCCATCCTCGTTGTTAAGGGTTAATGTAGATTTCAAAGGAACTGAAGTGATGAAAAAAAATAAAGAAAATCACAGCTCAAAGTTTATTTTAAATACATTAACAACCAGCATGTTGTTAGTGAGTGGACAAATTTATGCTTTAGAAGCTTTAACAGATGCTGATTTGAGCGCCGTCAATGGACAAGATGGGATCTCAATACAAACGACGTTTAATGAAATCAATATTGACAATGCTTACTGGGATGACCATGCAGGTACACCTAGTAGCGCCGATCAGGTCTTAAGAGCTCAAGCAAGTGGTGTAAAAGTCCAAAAAAGTAATGCATCTAGTCAATCTTTAAGTACTAATTACCGTTTAGATGTGGGGAGTAATCCAACCACAGGTAAAACTGGACTCGACTTTTCTATGCAAAGCAGTCCATCACTCATTACTGTGAATAGTTTTAAAGTATGTAATACCTCTGCTACTTGCTCGCCGACAATGGGGCAGTTGGCTATTCAAACGACTTCCCCTCTGAATTTGGCAATTACTACTCAAGATGGACTATTTAATGCAAATAGTCAGTCAAGCATGACGCTTGGTATTAATAATGCCAATATTTATTTAGGGCAATTAGATGTTCGTAGCCAGTTAAATCAGTTAATTTTAAGAAATTTTAACTTTAACTTTTTCGGTAAAGGGGCCATGCTGATTGACCCAACTCGTGGTGTCGTTTTACAGACGAATACGGGAACAAATATTGCTGGTGTAGGGCAAACTCCGAATAGTACCTATGGTTATGTCGATTTTAACCGAGTAGCAGATTCGGCTTCGGGTTTAACAGCAGGTACATATGTAGACAGTAGCGGAAAAGTAACCAATTCAGGCCTGAATATTGAGGTCATGTTAAGTTCGAATGTAGATAAATCTAACCCTTATGCTTTAGATGCAACCAATAGTCCACAAAATGCGAAAGGTTTGATTCGTTTAGGCGCTAGCGGACGTATGGTAAATAGTTATTTACAAGTCCGTGGTGTAGATGGTACGTCAGATACAACAACATTAGGTACAGCAAATACCGCTTCGGGTACAGCTTCAAGTAATAGTATTTTAGGTAATTCTGGAATTGCCTTTCGTATGAAAGGTGAATTCACCAAAGATAATGATTCAATGCTAGGTGCAGATGGCAAAGCAACCACTTTAGAAATTGGTGGAGCGGGTCTTAATGCTTACGGTTTCGAGTTTGGCAATTTAACAGGACTTAACTCTGCTACACGTGGTTATTTCGATAGTGGAAATATTTATCTAAATCTTGCAGATACAAAAACCTTATTAATGCCAACCAATGCAACCTTAAACGGAATCCGTTTAGGCAGTGGTACTTTAACAACGGCTGCCGATTATCAGCATAATATTCACCGTGATACGGTTACTAATCCGTTTAGCTTAATTCTTGCGATGCGTGGAGCAGAATTTCAGGCATTTTCAAGACGCGGTCGATTTACGACAAGCGCGAATGTCGCTCCTGCCAATCAGTTTGCAGACAATGGTGCAAACAACCAGTGGGGCTTAGCATTACCTTTTTATAACTTAAATGCGAATGCTGCTGTTTATGGTTTAGATGCTCCTGCAAATAGTGCCTATTACTATACAAAAGATGCGAATGGTAAGCCTGTTCAGAATGTTGTTGCAACATCTGGAACGACTTCTCGCTTAGGTTTTGGTATTGCTGCCGGAACGACAGGACGTGATGCGACTGGAACCAAAACGACCTCTGTGTTATTAATCGATGGTTCTCCAAATGCCAATAATGCGGGTAATCCAACTGACTATTATATGGGGCTACGTAATATTGATATGTTCCTCAAAGGTAATGGAAGCATTGGTTTAGAAAATGGCAGTCTTAATATTAGTTTAAAAGAAATGCTTCTTGCTTTATCAACTGAAATTGCAGCAGGGTATCTACCAGGGGCAAAATATAAAACTTGTCCAGCTACAGGTTCATGTACTTCACCTGTTGATAATTTCGCAAAAAACAATGATGTCTTATTTGGTTTAAAACTGCGTTTAGGCGGAGATCTTAACTTATCGATCGTGCCAAACAGTTCAATTGCTGATGGTAGTGCTTTAACTGTACTCGGCGATTTCACAATGCCTGCCACAGCAACTGGAAATACAGTTCAGATTAGTGATCCGATCGATGGCTCTGCAATTGGCTTTGATAATATTACAGGAAAGCTAGCGTTTAATTCTGCTTTAGTTGTGGGCAAAGACACCGCAAGTGGTTTAGGTAAAGTTGGCGTAAATACAGCAGTTTATTTTAATCCTGATAAGAGTATTGACGGTGCATTGCGTGTTAAAGATATTAACTTCTATCCGCCATCAACTGGTGCAGGTGCACGATTAGGCGAGCTCGCCATTACTGGTGGACGTTTAAATAGTAGCTTTAGTATTGTGCCTAGAAATGGTGCTTTTAATTAATCAATTAAAGTGACGATTATCGTCACTTTTTTATATAAATTTTATTTTAGTGTGATTGGATTTACATTCGTCGGGTTATAGGGATAATTGCTTTGTACTTGAATATTATTCTGATAGTCTGAACAAATAATAAGCGTTTGTCTCTTAAGGATTAGAGCGACATGAAGAATAAAAATATAGGGTGCTGGTTGTTACTTGCCAGTAGTTCAAGTGTTTTTGCAATGCAGCCTTTGGATGATCAAAGTCTTGCGGCAACGACAGGCCAAAATGGCCTAACTTTAGGTATTCAAGCCGATAAAGTTAAATTTAATCAAGTCGCTCTGATTGATACAAACGGTATTGCCTCAACTTCGTATAATAGTAAGGCTGGCTTTGTCATTGCAGGGAATTCTACGAATCCAGTTCCTGGCATAGAGTTTATTAAAGCTGCTGTATCTAGTAATCCTTCTTTTAATATCGTAATGGATACTGATGCAGGTGGTGGAAATCCTTTTTTAAATTTAGCTGTATCTATGGGGAGTGATGTAAATGGTATTCGACTTTTACCATTTTCAGTCTATATGGCTCCAAGTGCATCTTTATCTAGTCCATCCGATTATGCATTAACGAGTTATGCACCAAAATCAATTTTTAGTTCGGGAACAACCGTAAATACCGGCGTAAAAGAAATCATTCGTTCTACTGGTAATCTAGATATTAACTTTATACAAACCAATAAACCTCGTTTAAATATTCAGCTTGGCCATGCTGCTCAATCAGTAATGGTTAAATTTGGTGGGGCAATTCAATCTGTTTGTTCTGCTGCTGCGGGTTGTCCAATTACTTTAGTGTCCGATAATACGGGCGCTACATTCGGATTTAAATTTGCTGGCACAAATACCTCAACAGGTTTTGTGCTTGATGGTTTTTATGCAGGGGTTGATCCAACTGGTTTAACTTTTGGGAATAACGGCGTGTCGAGTAAGTTCGATGCTTCACTTAACAATGTCACTTTAGGAAATATGGGAACCCAAAGTACAACGACATTTAATAATTTGCCTAATGGTTCTATGGGGAGTTTTGGTATTACTGGGGCGTCAGTGACTGACTTAAAAATGAAAGTCAGTGGCTTTTAGAAAAAATAATAACTTAACCTGAAATATGAAAGAGGGCGGTTGTGAAAACAATCGCCCTCTTTTTATAACTATATTGAGTTAAATGTTTTCTGATCTGGTGTGTTCTAACTGTTGAACAATTTCATCCAAAGCTTTAATACGTTTCACTTGATCCCATAAGTTTTTAGCTTGTGGGTAGGCTTTAGTCATCATCCCTAACCATTGTTTATAACGACCAACCATACCAATTTCTGTTTTTGCTTGACCGTTTAAAAAGCGAATTTGCAAATCAACAAGTTGTTCCCAACTGAATAATGCCTCATTCATATTTTCACGAATGCATTGTGTTAAATCTGGGGTAGTCACAGCACCACGCCCAATCATTAAATCTTCGCAGCCAGATTGTTGCTGGCAAGCTCTAGCATCTGCATTGCTCCAGATTTCACCGTTGGCAATTACATTAATTTTTAATGCTTCTTTAATGGGAAGAATTTTTTCCCAATAAGCAGGCGGCGTATAACCATCTGCTTTAGTACGAGCGTGAACTGTCAACCAACTTGCACCCGCATCTTCAACAGCATGGGCATTTTCCATGGTGTGATTTTCATCGAGATAACCTAAACGCATCTTTGCTGAAACAGGAATATGCGGAGGTACTGCATCCCTAACTGCTTTAATTAACATATGTACAACATCGGGTTCATCAAGAAGAACAGAGCCGCCTCGGTGTCGGTTTACAGTTTTTGCTGGACAACCGAAATTTAGATCAATTGCTGGCGCACCAAGCTCAACAACTTTCGCTGCATTTGCTGCAAGCATATCGGGATTGTTACCTAAGAACTGAACATGGACAGGTGTACCAGCTGCTGTTTTACCGTCATTTTTTAATTCTGGACAAAAACTATAGTAAATATGGTCTGGTAAAATGCTGTCTGTAACTCGAATAAACTCGGTCACACACCAGTCGAAATGACCAACAGATGTGAGTGTATCCCGCATGATCGGGTCAGTTAAACCTTCCATTGGAGCGAGTATGAGTTTCACAGTCTGTGGCCACCTGAGCAAAAAGAAAACAGCGTTATACGGGATATGTATAACGCTGTCTAGTATCGATGAAATTTTAATTTATTTAACGACCCAAGATCATTTCAAGCACAAATTTACTACCAATAAAACCAATCGCTAAAAGTACAAAGCCGATTAACGTAAAACGAATAGCTTTCTGACCTCGCCATCCGAGTTTGTAATGGCCGATCAATAATGATCCGTAGATAAACCAGGAAATAATACTAAATACGGTTTTATGAGCGAGATGCTGTGCAAAGAAGCTATCGACAGTTAAGAAACCAAAAGCGAGTGCAATTGTTAATAAAATGAACCCAGTAATAATGAGGTCAAATAACAAAGACTCCATCGCCTGAATTGATGGCAGTAAATTGACCCAAAAGCGTTTTTTTTGTTTCTTTTTGAGTTCACGATTTTGGAACCAGAGCAAAATAGCGTGAATGGTTGCCATCAGTAAAACTGCATAGGCTGATAAAGAAAGAATGATATGGGTATCAAGGCCTAGGGAATGTTGCTCAATAAATTGATCAGGTCGGCTGAATCCAAAACCTAAAATAAGACCAATAGCCGCTACAGGAATGCCTAACAAGTTTAACGGTACAATGGGCCGAAAAATACTAAAAATTAAACTTAACAGCAACATAAGCCACGATGTAAAAGATACTAAATTAAAAACATCGTAGTTAATTCCGGCTGGTGTCAGCATGGCATGGCATAGAACTGTACCGTGCAACAGGAGTGCCAAAGTCGCAACAAGAGCAAATAACCATGGGTTTGGTTCACGTTTTGACATTAAACGAATGAACAGATACCAGAAAGAAGTGGTATATGCGATGAGTGCCAAAATTGTGTAAACCAAGGGGAGGCTAATCATGTCAAACCTTTTTCAGGATTAATTCATCTATATAAGATATAAATTCGCTGCGAACTAAAGTATCCTATAGCATTCTATGCATAAATTTTCTATTTCGAGAAAGATTTTTTTGCAACTAGCCATTTTAAGCGGATTTTGCAATGTTTGATACCTTAACAGAACGACTCACACAGAGTTTAAGAAATGTTACTGGCTCAGGGCAGCTGACCGAAGACAATATTAAAGATACCTTACGTGAAGTACGTATGGCACTTCTTGAAGCCGATGTCGCGTTACCTGTAACTCGTGAATTTATCGCGAAAGTTAAGGAAGAGGCATTGGGCCAAGAAGTGATGACTCAGTTATCACCAGGCCAGGCATTTGTAAAAATTGTCTATGACGAACTCACCAAGATGATGGGCGAGGCGAATGAAACACTTGATTTAAGTGCTAAGCCTCCCGTTGTTGTATTACTTGCTGGTTTACAAGGTGCGGGTAAAACGACAACTGCCGCTAAGTTGGCACGTTTCTTAAAAGAACGTCAAAAGAAAAAAGTAATGACGGTTTCTGCCGACGTTTACCGTCCAGCAGCGATCAAGCAGTTAGAAACTGTGTCAGCAGAAGTTGGTGCAGGCTTTATTCCTTCAGATGCTTCTGAAAAGCCAATTGATATTGTAAATCGTGCAATTGAACAGGCAAAAATCCAATTTGCTGATGTCTTGATTGTCGATACAGCAGGTCGTTTACATGTCGATGAAGACATGATGGACGAAATTAAAGCATTACATGCAGCTGTTAAGCCGACCGAAACTTTGTTTGTGGTTGATGCCATGACAGGTCAGGATGCGGCGAACACAGCTAAAGCCTTTAATGATGCATTGGCTCTTACAGGTGTCATCCTCACTAAAACTGATGGTGATGCACGTGGTGGTGCGGCGCTTTCAGTTCGTGCAATTACCGGTAAGCCAATCAAGTTCTTGGGTATGGGTGAAAAACTCGATGCTTTAGAACCATTCCATCCGGATCGTGTTGCCCAACGTATTTTAGGTATGGGTGACGTACTTTCTTTAGTCGAAGAAGTTGAACGTAAAATCGACAAAGAAAAAGCCGAAAAAATGGCTAAAAAATTGCAAAAAGGCGGCAGCTTCAATTTTGAAGATATGCTGATGCAATTTGAGCAAATGAATAAAATGGGCGGCATGATGGGCTTCTTGGATAAGTTGCCTGGCATGAGCGGTGCAGGAATTCAGCAAGCGATTGAGCAAGCGAATCCTGAAAAACAGGTCAAGAAAATGGAAGCCATTATCCAGTCTATGACCGTTAAAGAACGCCGTAATCCGGACCTTATGAACCCAAGCCGTAAAAAACGTATTGCTGCGGGTTGTGGAATGGATGTTGCTGAAGTGAACAAACTCATTAAGCAACAAGCACAAATGGCTAAAATGATGAAGAAATTTGCGAATCCATCGGGTATGAGCAAAATGATGCGTTCATTAGGCAATATGCAAAAACAATTTGGCGGCGGCGGTGGTGGCGGAATGGGTCCACTCTTTGGCAACAATGACCAAAAGAAATAAACTTATAAAATAAAAGGCGCATATAGCGCCTTTTATTTTGTCCTATATTTTAGTCTTTAGGATAATGAGCAATATATTGTTGTAAGCCTTTGAGCAAAAGATCTGTTTCTACAACAGGATCATATTTTTTCAAGAACTTGGCAAAAACAAATGCATCCCCACCCGTAAGAAGCAGTTTTTTCGGAGATTGCTGCATAATATATTCGATAGTACTAATAAGGCCTAACAAAATACCGTGATGGACTGCATCTACGGTGTTATTGCCAGGGTTTAGATTATCAAAAGCTGAGTCTGGAATTTTAATGCCTTTTGTATTTTGAATGAGTGCATCGCGCTGCAGATAAAGGTTGGGTAAAATGTACCCGCCTAAATGTTGTTTGCCTTGCGTTAAATCAATCGTTAAGGCTGTTCCACATCCAATAATACAATAGTTTTCATTAGCCTGAGCCACAGCGAGTACTTGTAACCAACGGTCAATCCCGAGCTGACTCGGTACCTCATAGCCACACTTTAACTCAGCATATTCAGCATGAACCTTTGCAAAAACAACTGGAATTTCAAGCCATTTTAGAATTTGCTCAATACGCTGATTATTTTCGCTATCTAAGACTGATGACACCCCAATACGATGCAGTCCTTGATGCTTAAAGTGTTGAATTAACCCAAGTAACAAATCGGCAGGAGACTGTAAATGCAGTTCTGCGGCATGCTCAATAATTTGCTGATTTTCAGTAATCCAATATTTTAAACGGGTGTTTCCGATATCAAGCCATAAACTTTTCATGGAGAAACACCCGTTTATTGATTAGTTTGTGGTCTTAAACGACCTTGATAAAACTGTTGAGGCTCTGGCGTTTCAAGTATGACGGCGCCATCATTAGAAATTCCAACAAAACGGCCTTCTACTAATCCTTGGCTATGTTCAAATTGCACGAATTGATTAATCCATGCAGCATGATGATTAAAACGACCTGCCAAGTTGTAGCAACCGTGATCAAACCAGCGAGCTGCATTTTGAATAGCGACATATAGCTCTGAAATGAGTTCAAGGCGGTTGTTTTGCTCTAAACCTAAGTCTTCTAAAGAGGTAATTGGCTGGTCACTGTCGGTTACTGGTGGCGTTTTTAAATTAATGCCCACACCTACAATAGCCTGATGTTGGGAAAGTGGCTCAACTAAAATTCCACCCCATTTACCCTGCGCACTATACAAATCATTTGGCCATTTCACTTGTAATCTTAGCGTCTGTAATTGCGGGATTTGTAAAATATTTAGAGCAACTTCAAGTGCTAAACGACCATCTAAGGGTGTTCGAGTTTGCACCAATGTGCTTAAATAAATGTTCCCTTCAGGCGAAATCCATTGCCGTTGATGTTGACCTCGCCCTTGAGTTTGTTGAGCACTGCAAACCAAGCCTGTTGTAATGCCTTTTTGGGCAATTTCACGAATATCATCATTGGTCGAAGTTGTGGTTGCTTTTAATAAAACCACTTCTGGAAGTTGGTTTTTTGCGTTTAAAAGTTGTTGTAATTGGCGAGTCTCTAAATCCATGTCGAATATGAGCAGAGTGGTAAAACATTTATGGAGTTAATCATATATTTACTCATTGGCGCAATTGCTGGTTTTACTGCCGGATTGTTTGGTGTTGGTGGTGGTTTAATTATTGTACCAATCCTCTATGTCGTTTTTACCCAATTACACTATGACCCAGCAGTGATCATGCACATTGCAGTAGGAACTTCACTTGCAACCATTATCGTGACGTCTTTTAGTTCGGTGTCGGCTCACCATAAAAAAGGAGCAGTACTCTGGCCTGTTTTTCGTAATTTAGCGCCCGGACTGATTATTGGTTCATTTTTGGGTGCTGGTATTGCAGACCTGATGTCTGGTCAACATTTGCAACTCCTGATTGGTATTTTTGCCGTTTTTATGGCTTATCGTATGTTTAAGGGTGCTCATGTTATGGTTGATCCAAACAGCAAGCTTCCTTCGACATCAATGCAATTTATGGCTGGTGGTGGTATTGGAGTTGCTTCAGCAATTTTTGGAATTGGGGGCGGTAGCCTAACCGTACCGTATTTGAACCGCCATGGCGTCGTTATGCAAAAAGCAGTCGCAACTTCTGCTGCTTGTGGTTTACCCATTGCAATTGCGGGCGCAATTGGCTTCATGTGGTTTGGTGCAAAAGAACAAATTTCAGTACCTAACACGATTGGTTATGTGCACATCTATGCTTTTATCGGCATTAGTGTTATGAGTTTTATTACAGCCAAGTTTGGAGCAAAAGTCGCTCATGCATTGTCACCGCAAATGTTAAAAAAATGCTTTGCCTGTTTGTTAGTCGTGGTGGGTAGTTATTTTATTTACAAAGGGATTACACACTAAAGAATAAAATATTAATCTGGCCAATACTCCAATGTAAGAGCTTGAATTTTTAGAAATTCGAGTTTTTTTTATTAAATAATATAAGCACATTCGAGGTTTTTATTCATCCGATTTTGGTGTTGTTTTTAAATGGGTTGGCTTAAAATGCAATGAAATTGTCAGACAATGACATAGTTTTTAATCGATGGGATCAGTTAAAAACAAGGATGCGAAAGAAAAGCATGGATTAATGCATATAAAAAGTAGCGGGTGATTTATGAATCTCGAAGAGACAGAAAGTCTTTCTGAGCAAATTGTCAAATATATTAGCGAACAGATCATTAGTGGCGAGCTGGTTGAAGGTGAGCGTATTCAAGAGCTACGTATTGCTAAAGAGCTTGACGTGAGCCGAGGATCAGTTCGCGAAGCATTGTTATTATTAGAGCGTACTCATTTAATTGAGATCTTTCCACGCCGTGGGGCAATTGTTTCAGAAATGTCTGCACAGCAGGTTAAAGCACTGTTTGACACAAATATGATGTTATTGGGGCATATTGTTCAACGAATAAGTGAAACATGGCGCGCCCATGAAGCAGACCAATTACAGTTATTATTAGAACAACTTCTTGAGCATGTAAAAGCGGGTGATATCGAAAAATTTTATGATGGTGTTTTCCAATATCTAGCTGAACAGCAAGATATGGTCGGAAATCCTTATCTAATGAAGTTCTATAAAGAGCTGTTGCCTTCATTACGTCGTAGCTATTTTTTGACCTTAAATACCTCTAAGCGGGAACTACAAGAAGCATTTGCTTTATTTAAACTCGTGACTGATGCAATTTTGATCCGAAAATCACAACAAGCCGCTTTATTTATGGAAGATTTTTGTCGACACTTACGCAACCTTGTGTTGGAATCGCTGACACGAATGAAACAGATTGAATTGGCTTGGGCAAGACGCTCACGCCGCTAGTTAGGGCATTATGCGTTTAAGCAGTTTAAAACTTTCCGGCTTTAAATCTTTTGCAGATAGTACAACTTTAAATTTTAAGGCTAACCGCACAGCAGTGGTTGGTCCAAATGGTTGTGGCAAATCAAATGTAATTGACGCCATTCGTTGGGTGATGGGTGAATCAAATGCTCGTCAACTGCGTGGTGGTAGCATGCAAGATGTTATTTTCACAGGTACAGCCAAGCGTAAGCCTGTTGGCGTGGCCAGTGTAGAGCTTCGTTTTGATAATACTTATGGCAAGTTAGGTGGATCCTATAATGCTTATAATGAGTTAGCTGTTCGTCGTCAGGTTACCCGTGAAGGTAAGTCAGAATATTTTTTAAATGGCACACGTTGCCGCCGTCGTGATATTACCGATATTTTCTTAGGAACAGGATTGGGGCCACGTTCTTATGCGGTGATTGAACAAGGCATGATTAACCGTCTGGTTGAGGCAAAACCAGAAGAAATGCGCATCTTTATTGAAGAGGCTGCTGGTGTTTCTCGCTATCAGGCACGTCGCCGTGAAACTTTGCAACACCTTGAACATACAGTGCAAAATCTTTCACGTTTAGAAGATATTGCCCTAGAGTTAAAATCGCAGCTTAAGACGCTTAAGCGCCAATCGGAAGCGGCTGTTCAATATAAAAATTTAGAAAGTCAGATCCGCACCTTAAAAATTGAAATTTTGTCTTTTCAGGCAGATAAAAGCGTACGCTTACAAGAAGAATATACAGTTCAAATGAGTGAGTTGGGCGAGACCTTTAAATTGGTTCGTTCAGAGTTAAGTACCATTGAGCATGATTTAGAAGCGACCAGTGCTTTATTTCAGCGTTTAATTCAGCAATCTTCACCATTGCAACAAGTATGGCAACAAGCCGAAAAGAAACTGTCTGAACTGAAAATGACTCTGGAACAAAAACAGAGTTTATACCAGCAAAACAGTACGACTCTGGTTCAATTAGAACAGCAAAAATTCCAAACTAAAGAGCGTTTACAGCTTTCCGAATTACAGCTTGAAACGTTGAATAATCAGTTAGATGAAAAAACTGAAGCCTTAACTGCAATTGAACATACTGCCACTGAAGCCGAGCAAAACTTTGCTGATTTACAAGCACAACAGCGACAAGCACAGCAACAGTTTGAGCAGATAAAGTCTCAAGTTGAAAAACAGCAGCAGCAAAAAATGCAGATGTCTGCTCAAATTGAACAATTGGGTAAAAATGTTTTAAGAATTGAGCAGCAAAAAGAAACCTTACAACATCAAGCAAACCAGATCCAATCGCATGTTCATGAAGATGAGCAGGGTGAACTTGAACAATTACAAAAGCAGCTTTGCAGTGAAATTACGGCGCTTGAAGCTGAAATTGAGCGGTTATCACAGCATTTGGAGCAGTCCCAACAGCAACATCAAGCAAGTAAAAATCAGCAGCAAATTCTGAAAACAGAAATACAGGTTTTGTTATCTGAACAGAAAAATTTAAATCAGCTTGTTGCTAAGCAAAGTCCGAAACAACATCAAGATACGCTACGTTTAATGCAGGCTTTGCAGTTAACAGAACAAGGTAAACCACATGCGCAGATTATTGAAAAATTTTTAGCAAAATGGTTACAAGCTCATATTCTTGAGACCGAACAAGCTTTTCAAGAAGGTATTTCACGTCAATTAAAGCCATCAGAGCAAACTGGCGAATTTGTGGTCGGTCTACCTTGCTTAAATGAATGGATTGCATCTCCAATACTATCAATCTTTTCGAATGTGGCTATTGCAGAAAATTTGACTCAAGCATTGAATGCACAAAAAGAATTAAAATATGGGCAGTCTATTCTGACTTTAGATGGTTATCATGTCGGACAGGATTGGGTCATTGCTCTTATGTATGATGACGAGAGTCAGAGCGCCCAAGGCATGCTCAGTCATCGCATTCGTCTAGATGAAATTGAACAAGCACTTGAAAAACAGCAACCCGAATTACAAGCATTAGATCAAATTTTAGTTCAGCAAAAAGATGATTTAGGGCAGTTGCAGACTGACGTGCAACAGAAGCAGCAAGTTGTTAAACAGAAACAAAAAGACTTACAACAGCTTGATGTGCAAATTGCTAAACAGCAAACAGCGGCACAAGCATTTTTACTGCAAAAACAGCAATTAAAAGATCAGCTAGCTCAGTTAGATATGCAGCTTGAAGAAGATGCAATGCAAAAAGATGATCTCGAAATTGATTTACATGCACTAGCCATCAAACTTGAAACCATTTTACCTGACTATAAAACTTTGCAATTTCGGGTAGAAGAGTTAACAGAGCAGCTAGAAGAACAACAACAAGCCCTGCAACATCAGCAACAGGAACGCGAAATTTTACGCCGTAATAGTACGCAAACGACTCAACAGATTGAGTTGCTTGAAAAAGATATTTCATTTTTACAAAGCCAATATCAGCAAATTGTGGCACAAATGGAACAGGCGAAAAAATTTGTTGATCCAATTCAATTAGAGTTGCCAAATCTTGAGTCAGAATTTCAGCAACAATTTGCTCAAACTGAAAAATTGCAAAAGAATTGGAATGAATGGCAGCTTGAATTAAATAGTGTGCAGGAAAAACAACAAACACTGACTGATCAGCGTCATCAATATCAACAAAAAGATGAACAACTCAGAGAACAACTTGAAGCAAAACGTTTGGCATGGCAAGCTGCTAAGTCTGATCGTGAACATTATCAGGAACAGCTTAAAGAATTAAATGCCGAGATTCAGAGCGGCCTACAAATTGATTTAGCTCAACATCAACAAAAGTTAGAAAAAGCTCAGCAGCAATTTGAAAAAATAGGTGCAGTTAACCTTGCTGCATCTCAAGAGTTTGAAGAAGTCTCTCAACGCTTTGATGAGTTGAGTCACCAAATGCAAGATTTAGAAAATACGGTGACTCAATTAAAAGATGCGATGAAAAGTATTGATCAGGAAACGCGTAAGTTATTTATGACAACCTTCGATCAAATTAATGAAGAGTTGCAAAATCTGTTTCCAAAGGTCTTTAATGGTGGTGAAGCAAGTTTAAGCCTTGAAGATGACTGGCAATCCGGTGTTAAGCTTATGGCAAGACCACCGGGTAAGAAAAACAGTTCTCTAGCATTACTTTCCGGTGGAGAGAAGGCTTTAACAGCATTAGCATTGGTATTTGCTATTTTTAGATTAAATCCGGCCCCGTTCTGTGTATTAGATGAAGTGGACGCTCCACTCGATGATGCGAATGTTCAGAGATATTGTAATTTGGTAAAAGAGCTTTCTGAACATGTACAATTCATTTACATTACACATAATAAGCTGGCGATGACCATGGCAACTGATTTGTTAGGTGTGACCATGCCTGAACCGGGTACATCAAAATTAGTCACTGTCGATTTAGAACAGGCAAAAGAATACGGGTTAGTTTCGGAGTCATAGAATGGAAATCAATACGATTATTGGCATCGTTGTTGCCATTGTTATTATGCTAATTGGCTTAAAAATGATTTTAAAAAAGCCAAACCACGCTGAACCCTCATTAGACAGTGATTTACATATTAATCCTGATAGTAATCAACCAGTTATACCTCGTCATGTGCGAGATCAGCTTGAGCAGACTGAAGCAGAAGTTGCATCGACTACTGTTGCAGAACGGGTAGAGCCGACTTTAAATGAGTCAGTACAACCACAAGTCAGTGAAACAAAACAAACAGAAATATCAGCTGTAGAACCAGCTACAACAACTCCATTAGAGCAAACTCAAGCATTGGTTGAAAAGGCTTCTGAAGACGAAATCAAATCTGAAAAAGCTGTAATAAGCTCTACCATTAACGCTGATAGTTCAGTTGAATTAGCTGATACAGTTTCGGTTAAATCAGAAGTTGGAACTTTGTCAGCAGAAAACTTGGAGCCTGAGAGTGAAAAGGCTGAGTTGAGTTTGAATCCAAATATTGAAACTGCCGAAATTGCTGAATTTGAAGGCGAGAGTAATATTCTGGATGTTCATTTACATGAACAGCAACGTTATGATGATGAAAGTGCATTAGCGGTGGCGGAACAGATTATTGCGTTAAATGTCTATCCGAACCCTCGTCGCGCATTGTCTGGCGATAAAGCACTTAAAGTATTGTTAAAATATGGTTTACGTTATGGCGAAATGTCATGTTTCCATCGCTATGAAAATACTGATGAGCCGAGCGTACTTATGTTTTCAGTACTGCGCATGACAGACAATGGACCAGCTGGGTTTGATCTTGAAACCTTATCTAGTGAACAAGTTCAAGGGTTGGCATTCTTCCTTGCGCTTCCAAACAGTAAAGCGGTTACTGGTTTTGACATGATGGCGAGTATTGCCGGTTTAATTGCTCGCGAAATTGACGGCAAAGTTTATGATGAAAATAATCTTGAATTTACACCACAGTTAAAAGAGCACTGGCGTCATCATGTGATTGATTATCGTCCGGCACATGCGACTGCCTAGTTTTAATTTTTTACGTTCGTTGCGATAATTGCAACCAATCTAGTCGCAGCTCAGGGTGGAGAAATTTCCACCCTTTTTTATGGTGAATAACATAATGGCAACAACTTCCGTGATCGAACAGATGCGTCAGCTTATTCAACTGATTGCAAAGCATAACCATGCCTATTACGTCATGGATCAGCCGACAATCTCGGACAGTGAATATGATCATTTATTTCACCAGCTAAAAGCTTTAGAAGAGCAATATCCTGACCTTGTTCAATCAGATTCACCCACAACAAAAGTAGGTGGTCAGGCACTCTCTAAATTTCAAAGTGTGACCCATGTAGTGCCTATGCTTTCTTTGGGAAATGTTTTTAATCAGGAAGATTTATTTGCATTTGCACGCCGTGTCGAAGAGCGCCTACCTAATCAAAAAGTACAATACGAAGTAGAATTAAAACTTGATGGCCTTGCGATTTCACTTTGGTACGAAAATGGCATGCTAACACGCGGGATTACACGCGGTGATGGTGAAACTGGAGAAGACATTACCCAAAATGTCAAAACCATTCGTAATTTACCTAAAGTATTACATTCAGATCATTTTAAAATTCCACGCCTGCTTGAAGTGCGCGGTGAAGTGCTCATGCCAAAGTCTGGCTTTGAAAAACTCAATGCCGATCAGGAAGCAAAAGGCGATAAAACGTTTGCGAACCCACGTAATGCAGCAGCTGGTAGTTTAAGACAGCTCGATCCAAATATTGCTGCTGGCAGACCCTTAGCATTTTATGCGTATGGTATTGCTCAGTGTGAACCGAATCATGGCTTAACCACTATGCATGATAGCCTGCAATGGCTAACACAACTTGGATTTGAAATTGCTGAACGTCAATATTTGTGTAATTCAATTCAAGAAGTACAGCAGCGCTATGAGCAAATTCAGCAAGAGCGTCCCGATTTACAAGTTGAAATTGATGGGATGGTTGTAAAGGTTGATGATTTAAAACAACAACAACAACTTGGTTTCTTAAGTCGTGAACCACGTTGGGCAACTGCCTATAAATTCCCTGCACAAGCAGCCTTAACTACTGTCGAGCAAATTGACTGGCAAGTAGGACGTACGGGAACTTTAACCCCTGTAGCACGTCTAAACCCAGTTTTTGTTGGTGGTGTGACTGTTTCTAATGTGACCTTACACAACATTGGTGAAATTCATCGTCTTGATGTACGTGTTGGCGATACGGTGAGTGTTTACCGTACCGGCGATGTTATTCCTAAAGTTGAAAAGGTCTGGCCAGAATTCCGCCCGGCAGAAGCAGAAATTGTGCATTTACCTGAAAACTGTCCTGTTTGTGCATCGCCAGTTGTAATGCCTGAAGGGGAAGCTTTGGCACGTTGTTCTGGTGGTCTTTATTGTGCTGCTCAGCGAATTGAAGCAATTCGCCATTTTGTATCACGTAAGGCTTTAGATATTGAAGGTTTAGGCGATCGTTGGGTGGAGTCTTTATTACACCTTGATTTACTCAAAGATGTTGCTGACATCTACCATTTACATGAGCACCGAGAAACTTTGCTTGGGATCGAGAAGATGGGCGAGAAGTCGGTACAAAATCTGATGGATGCCATCGAAGCCAGTAAAAAGACAACTCTTGCTCGTTTTATTTATGCTTTAGGAATTCGTGGGGTAGGTGAAACTACTGCCAGAATGTTGGCAAATACTTTCCAAACTTTAGAAGCCCTAAAAGCTGCCGATGTTGAAGCTTTAAAGAAAACACCGGATGTAGGCGATATTACCGCAGAGTGGATTGCTGACTTTTTCTTGGCGCCTCATAACCTTGAAGTGCTTGATCGCTTAATTGCAGCAGGAATTCATTGGGATGCACCGACCGCACCAACACGCCAGCCATTAAATGGCGAGAGTTGGGTTTTAACAGGCACACTAGAGCAAATGACACGTGATCAGGCGACCCAAATGCTACAAGCGTTAGGTGCACGCGTGAGCGGCAGTGTGTCGAGTAAAACCAAGTGTGTTGTCGCGGGTGAGAAAGCGGGATCAAAATTAGAAAAAGCTGCAAAGCTTGGTGTTTCGGTCATGAATGAAACAGATTTCTTATCACTTATGGCGAGCTATGGGCAGACTTTAAGCGAATGACAGTAGCGAAATAAGAACCATTGATTTTAGTTACAAATTAATAAACTGATGGTTTTAGACGTATTTAAACGCTTGACGGAAATTATAAATCAGTCAAGCGTTTCTTTTTGAAGGGGAAATTCAAATAACTTAAACTGCAAATGCGTATGTTTCTCATTTTAATTTGATAAAAATCATAAACTTAACTATTTTTCACTTTGCAATCATTTTTAAGATTGCCCATAATAGCCTCATACGATAGGAGATTTATTATGCGTGGCAATCCAGAAGTCATAGACTATTTAAATATGCTCATTGGCGGAGAGTTGGCTGCCCGTGATCAATATTTAATCCATTCTCGTATGTATGAAGATTGGGGTTTGAACAAAATTTATGAGCGTATCGACCATGAGATGCAAGAAGAAGCTTCTCATGCTGATGCGATTATTCGCCGCGTATTGTTTTTAGGCGCCAAACCAAACATGCATCGTGAAGACATTAATGTCGGTACAGACGTTGTTTCTTGTTTAAAAGCAGACTTGGCACTTGAATATCACGTTCGTGAAAAATTAGCGACAGGCATCAAACTCTGTGAAGAGAAGGGTGATTACATTAGCCGTGATATGTTACGTCAACAATTATCTGATACTGAAGAAGATCATACGTACTGGCTAGAAAAGCAATTACGTTTAATTGAGCTCATTGGCTTACAAAACTATATTCAATCTCAAATTTAATTATAGAAGACCCAGCACTAGCTGGGTTTTTTATGCGATATTTTTTATATTCAATTCAAATTTATAAAAACTATTTTTGTCAAAATGAACATATTCAAAGCCTTACTACATAAGGCTTTAGCAGTTACAAAAAAGTCAGAAAAATTGTATCACACCCCCTGTTTTTTTTATGAAATTGGATATAATTTCGCCAACAAAACCCTTGCCTAGAAACTTCATGAGGCAAGGGTTTTTCTATGGAAAATCGGTTGGTATGGATCGCCAATGATTTTATGGTGAGCTCGCAAAATATGTTATTTACCAAACCTGCTGTTTTAGATACAGCTACTCTCTTAAGCACACAACGTCTAGCAACACGACTCAGCTTTTTTAGCTTGGGTTTTGCGACGGCAGCTTGGGCGCCATTGATTCCTTTTGCACAGCAGCGTTTAAACCTGAATCATGCAGATTTTGGTTTACTTCTCTTGTGCATGGGTATTGGGTCAATGATTGCTATGCCTGCTACAGGCGCTCTTGTAAAACGTTGGGGATGTCGTCCATTAATTGCTGTGGCATTAATGCTGTTAATGATGTTGTTGCCTAGCCTGACGATGTGGAACAGCATTGTAACGATGGCTGTGGCGCTATTTATTTTTGGTTCGGCAGCAGGATGTCTTGGGGTAGCTATAAATCTACAAGCCGTAGTTGTTGAAAAACATAGCTTGCGTGCATTGATGTCTAGTTTCCATGGAATGTGTAGTCTAGGTGGCTTAACAGGGGCAATGCTCGTAACTGCTTTATTGGCAGTAGGTCTTTCTCCTTTAATGAGTACGTTGTCTGTTGTAATGATTTTGCTTGTGATTGGTGCAGTTGCAATCCCTTCTTGTTTAACGTCTTTTGAACAAGATGAAAAACCGCACGTGGACACTACTGTTGCACCGAAAAAAAACTACCGACCTAACGGGATTATTGTTCTCATTGGCATGATGTGTTTTATAGCCTTTTTATCAGAAGGCGCGGCAATGGATTGGGGCGGTATTTATTTGACGAGCAAATATCAGCTTAACCCTGCTTTTGCTGGATTGGCATATACCTTTTTTGCACTTAGCATGACGACTGGTCGTTTTACAGGTCATATCTTGCTTAAACAATTGGGCGAAAAATCCATCGTGACCTATAGTGCGATTGTTGCAGCAATAGGTATGGCTGTGATTGTTACTGCACCTGTTTGGCAGGTAGTAATACTGGGTTATGCGCTTTTAGGATTAGGCTGTTCTAATATTGTGCCAGTCATGTTTTCTCGAGTAGGTCGACAAAACGTTATGCCTAAGGCAGCAGCACTTTCCTTAGTATCAACCATTGCCTATACAGGTTCATTAACTGGACCGGCTTTAATTGGTTTAATAGGTGAATGGACCAGTTTAGGTGCTGTTTTATCAGGTGTAGCAATTTTGTTGTCTATCATTGCCTTACTTAACCGTTTTACAATAATAAAAACGAGTTAACTTATAAATTGTCATATCCCTATAAGTGAACATCGAGAAATCTGGTTTCTCGATGTTCTTTATCCAATTTTATAAAACCTGATAGATAGATTGATATTTGTCTTGTAATGCCCGTTGTGGTTTCATGATTGAACTCGAGGAATGTTCTAGATCATTCAGGAAGTTATTACGCCAATGAGTAAGATCAGCAACAGACAAACCTTCTATTAATTGTTGGTAACGATTAATACGTTCAGCTTTCGGCATTTCTAAAGCTATTTTTAAAGTATCGATCATTGCAACTCTATCTTGCGGGTCAACAATTAGGGCCTGAGTCATCTGCTCAGCAGCACCCGCATATTTAGATAAAATCAGAACTCCAGGGTTCTCTGGATCTTGAGCTGCGATATATTCTTTTGCTACCAAGTTCATACCATCGCGTAGTGAACTAATCCAGCAAATATCAGAATGGCGATAAATATGCATGAGACTATGGTGTTGAACCGTGTCATAACAGCAATCTACTGGTCTCCAGTCCTCATGTGCAAACTCTTCATTAATCAGTTCCAGCTTCGCTTTAAAACGTTGGTATAAGCGCTGATAAGCGGGAATATCTGTACGAGATGGTGTTGCAATTTGAATATGTCGAACAAGGCCATGATATTCAGGATTGGTCTCTAGAAAAGTTGCAAATGCATTGAAACGTTCAAGTAGACCTTTTGAATAATCAATTCGATCCACTCCAATAATTGTTTTTTGACGAGGTATTTCCTCGAAATTAAACACAGAAGGAGCAGACAAATCTTGCTGAGCTTGCTTTTGAATAAGCTCCGGTTGAACACCAATTGGATAAGATTTAATTAATATCCGACGTTTCTTATAGCTAATACTGTCACGTTGAATTTTCTGAGCTTCAAGTAAATTAACACATGTTTGCATACATGCATTTTGATCAGTCTGGGTTTGTAAACCGATCACATCATATTGGCTCAAGTCTTGAATGAGTTCTAAAGCTACTGGAATTTTGCGCCAAATATTGAGGCTTGCAAAAGGAATATGGAGAAAAAAACCGATCTTATTTTGCATGCCTAACTCACGGCAGTAACGCGCTACACTAAAGAAGTGATAATCGTGTACCCAAATAAGATCTTCAGGCTGAGCAAGCTGTTTTAACTTTTCAGCGAATAATCGATTGACCTTTTGATAGGTATTATATTCTTGAGCATCATACTCAATAAGGTCTTCACGAGCATGCATTGCTGGCCACAAAACCTTATTTGCAAAACCACAATAATATTGCGCGTATTGCTGGTGAGTAAGAGGGCAGGTAATGTAATCGATTCCCTGAGAATAGGCCTGTTCAAATTCTGGCGCTTCACTATCGGTAATTTGCTGCCCATTCCAGCCCAACCAAATACCATTACTATCGTTCAAGGCATCTTGCACTGCTACAGCAAGACCACCTGCTGATGCTTTACCTGAAGGCATACTTATTCTATTTGATAATACAATTAATTTAGACATATTTGTTCTCCATACTGATTTTGACTATTTTTGACATATAATTTTTTTATTCTGTCTTGAAATAAAAAAAGAAAAAAAGCAACGGTATTAATATCTTCTAATCTATATTTAGCTTCTGTTTTACCTGAACCTACTTTAATGGTAAGGCCATTCTGTTGATTAATAAAATTAAAGCCAGATTCATCAGTTAAATCATCACCAATAAAAATTGGATATACTAATGGTAAATTAAGATGTTTTAATATAGTTTGAATTGCTTTACCTTTGTCAGCTTGTTTAGGTATTAATTCAACTACACATTTTCCTTTATTTATTTTTAATTGAGGATAGAAATATTTAATTTTTTTCATAATATAAATAGCTTGCTCTTCTAAATCTGGGTTTTTTCGATAGTGTAAAGCAATAGAATGTCCTTTATCCTCAATGAGAAAATCTGGATATATTTGGCAAGCTTGTTTAATGTCTTCTTTTAACTTTTTAAAATTAATATCACTTAAATCTGGACGTAAATAGGTATCTGAGCCGAAATAGATATCAAGCCCATGTAAACCGGCTACCGGAATTTCAACAGGCTGTAGTAGCTTACGAGCTGTTTCGATATCACGACCGGTAACAGCAATAACAGGTATATTTAATTGAGTTATTTCTTTTATAATTTCTAAGGTAGAGGTAGGAATAAAACTCTGCTCAGGATTAATTTGAAAAGAGGCTAGAGTCCCATCAATATCTAAAAATAAGCAGAATTTTTTTTCTGTAGGAATAGTTTTAATAATATCATCTGGTGTAACAAAATATGTGTCTTTTCCTTTCTCCTTAGATAATATATTTTGACCTTTCATTTTAGTCTACCTATTAACTTTTAATTAATATTTAAAGTTCTATCATTAAAATGAATTGATGAGTCATTTTTTTTAATAAAAAAACATAAGTCTTAACATTAATTACATTGCATAATGGATTTATAGGTGAAGTGTGGAGTATGTTGTTTTTTGATGAGCTTCAATGTTTAGATAATTAAATTTTTGTATGTTTCCTATTAATAATGCAGTTATTACTTATCAATGTATTTCAGAATATTAATTAGGTATAAATACTTGATTTTAATCTTGATAATTTGTTTTTTATATTGATTTTAAAGGATATTTTAAATTGATATTAATATATAATCTTTATAAAACTAGCTCTGGGCAAGCATATGAAGTTACAAAATAAAATTTTATTGATTACAGGCTGGGGTGTAGGAATTGAACCTCTGCAATCACTAAAATTGCATTTGCAACAGAAGGGTTGTGATGTACAACTTATTAATATATTTGATGTTTTAAATAGTAGCTTCCAGAAACAGCTTAATTTATTGAATGATGTAGATACTGTAATTGGATGGTCTTTAGGAGGTCAGCTAGCGACTCACTTAGTTGATTCTTTTTATAAGAGCACTGGCCTAACAAAAACTTTAATTACACTCGCTTCTAATCCATGTTTTGTTGCCAATAACACGTGGCAAACTGCAATGCCTGCGGATGTATTTGATCTGTTTAAAAAGTCTTTTTTACAAAATCCTGAAGCGACCTTAAAACGTTTTTATTATTTAATTACTCAAGGGTCAGTACAAGCTAAAAAAGATTGGCTGAACATGCAAAATATAGCAAACCCGCCCCCATATGAGTTGTTATTACAAGGATTAGAAATGTTAGAGCATTTAAACTTGGTAGATAACTTAAAAAATTACTCTGGTCCGCAGCTTCATTTATTTGCAGAGCAAGATGGTGTCATTCCTTGCAAAATTGAGGAAAATTTTGCACATATCGCGACAGAAAAGATGAAATACAAAGTATTAAATGAAGCTACTCATGCTTTTCCATATCTACAAGTAGAACGAACAATAGAAGAAATCTGCCAATTTTTAACAATTCATCAGCAAAGTTAATCAGCTTTGATTGATATCGCAATTTTCTTTCATTCTTAACAGGTTTAACATGTGTTCAATGAAAGATTTGAACGCTGTAAAAGGGTAAATAGGATGACCGATAATTTTGATTTGGAACATATTTGGCATCCTTATACTTCAATGACCCAACCTTTACCAACATTTAAAGTTAAACGTGCGTATGGCGCGACTATTGAGTTAGATGATGGAAGGACTTTAATTGATGGTATGTCATCTTGGTGGTGTGCGATTCACGGTTATAACCACCCTGAACTCAATCAGGCAGTAACCGATCAATTACAAAACATGTCCCATATTATGTTTGGTGGACTAACTCATGATCCAGCCATTGAACTTGGAAAAATTCTTTTAAAAATTACCCCGCCAAGTCTCGATAAAATTTTTTATGCAGATTCAGGTTCGGTTGCAGTAGAAGTTGCCTTGAAAATGGCAGTGCAATTTTGGAATGCACAAGGTCAACCACGCAAAACAAATTTTATTACCACACGTTCCGGTTACCATGGGGATACATGGAATGCGATGTCGGTGTGTGATCCAGTTACAGGCATGCATCAGATTTTTGGTACAAGCTTACCCAATCGTCTTTTTGTTGCAGCGCCACAAACCAAATTTCATGAAGAGTGGAATCCACAAGATATTGCAGAATTAGAACAAGCCATTCAGCAAAATCATGAGCATCTTGCTGCTTTAATTATTGAGCCGATTGTACAGGGTGCAGGCGGCATGCGTTTTTATCATCCTGAATATTTACGTCAGGCTAAAGCACTTTGTGAACAATATAATTTGTTATTAATTTTTGACGAAATTGCGACAGGCTTTGGCCGCACTGGTAAGCTTTTTGCGTGGGAACATGCGCAAGTTGAACCGGACATTATGTGTATAGGTAAAGGGCTAACAGGCGGTTATATGACATTGTCTGCTACCTTAACCACAAAGCATGTTGCCGAGACCATTAGTCGGGGTGAGGCTGGCGTATTTATGCATGGTCCAACCTTTATGGCGAATCCGCTTGCTTGTGCTGTTGCCTTAAAAAGTACGCAATTATTAATTGAGCAAGATTGGCAAGCCAATATTGAGCGAATTGAGCAACAGCTTATTCAGTATTTAACACCGCTTAATCAGCTAGATTATGTTGCTGATGTGAGAGTACTTGGTGCAATAGGTGTAGTTGAACTCACTTTTAATGTTGATATGAAAACATTGCAGAAAGAGTTTGTTGACCGTGGAATCTGGATTCGTCCTTTTGGCAAGCTGGTGTATGTCATGCCACCTTATGTAATCACTCATCAAGAACTAAGCAATTTGCTTGAACAGTTAGTTGAAGTTGTTAAAACGATGCAAGGAGTGCATTAAAATGATATTGCTTGATCATTTTGCTACTCAATTGGATGAACTAAAACAGCAAGGTAACTTCAGACAATTTACCCAAAATGTGCAGCAAGGTCGTTTTATTACAATTCAAAATAAAACGATGCTGAACTTGGCATCCAATGATTATCTTGGCCTAGCTGCGGATGTAAAACTTCGTGAAGAGTTTTTAGACAGTTTTCCAGTTGAGCGTAGCTATTTTAGTTCTTCATCATCACGTCTATTAACGGGTAATTTTGAAGAATATGAACAATTAGAAAATAGCCTAAGCAAAGCATTTGGTGGTCGTGCGGCACTATTATTTAATAGTGGCTATCACATGAATATTGGTATTTTGCCTGCTGTTGCTGACAGTAAAACATTAATTTTGGCTGATAAGCTGGTTCATGCCAGCATGATCGATGGTATACGTTTATCGGGGGCGCAGTATGTACGTTATCGCCATAATGATTTACAGCATTTAGAGCAACTTTTGCAAAAATATCACGACGATGACAAGGTTGAACGCATTATTGTGGTGACTGAAAGTATTTTTAGTATGGATGGTGATGAAACGGATCTAGCCGCTTTAGTCCAGCTCAAAAAACGTTTTGCTAAAACCATGCTGTATGTTGATGAAGCGCATTCAATTGGTGTGCGCGGTCAGCAAGGGTTGGGATGTGCTGAACAATACAATGTCATTCAAGATATTGATTTTTTAGTGGGGACATTAGGTAAAGCATTAGCAGCAGTCGGTGGTTACATTATTTGTCACCCAATTATTAAAGATTATCTCATTAATAAAATGCGCCCACTTATTTTCAGTACCGCTCAACCGCCGATTGTGATGGCTTGGGCAAACTTTGCATTCCAAAAAGTCTTACAAGCTCAATCGCAACGTGAGCATCTACAAAATATTAGTCAATATCTTCAGCATGCTGTTGTACAAAAAGGCTATGTGAGTCCATCAACCAGCCATATTATTCCAATTATTGTGGGACAAAGTCAGGCTGCAATTGAAAAGGCGAAACAGGTCCAAGAAAATGGTTTCTATGCCATGCCAGTACGCCCACCAACAGTCCCTCAAAATAGTTCTCGTTTGCGTATTTCTTTAACATCAATGGTACAGCAGCATGAACTTGAAGCACTGGTGAGTTTCCTGTGAGTTTAAACAAAGACTTAGTTGCCCAACGTTTTGCTAAAGCAGGGCAAAGCTATTCAGAACATGCAATTGTTCAAAAACAAATTTGCCAAAATTTAACAGGCTTATTAGAGCAATTTTGCCCTAATATTTTGTCGCGCGTTTTTGAAATTGGTTGTGGTTCTGGCAATTTAACTCGTCTTATTAATACATCTTTTCAAATTGAAGAATTGATTTTAAATGACTTGTATGCAGATGTGCAGCAGCACTTTATCCCCCAAGAAAGTTTAAAATGGTTGATTGGTGATATTGAAACTTTAACGTTTCCACAGCATCTCGACATGATCGTTTCAGGTTCAGCTTTACAATGGATGCAGGATTTACCTCGTGTACTTCAACATTGTCATGCTGCTTTAAATGGAAAAGGCTGGTTATGTTTTTCAACTTTTGGGCCAAGAAACTTAATCGAGATTAAAGAATTAACAGGTCAAGGTTTAAGTTATTGGTCTATTGAAAATTGGAATAATGCCTTAACTCAGGCGGGTTTTGAGGTTCTGCATTTGTGTGAGTCAGAAGCCCAGCTCTATTTCGATTCACCTAAAGCTGTATTGCAGCATTTAAAAGCAACAGGTGTAACTGCAACTGCACGGCATCGTTGGAACAAGCAGACCTTACAACAGTTTTATCAAGATTATGATCGGTTTAAGCATGCCGAGGGATATTCCTTAACATATCATCCGATCTATTGTATTGCCCGGAGAATGAAGTAAATGAGTGGTCAGATCTATTTTGTGAGTGGGATTGATACCGACATTGGTAAAACCTACGCTACAGGTTTTTTAGCAAAATTATGGACTGAGCAGGGTAAAAAAGTGATTACCCAAAAACTCATTCAGACGGGTAATGTTGATATTTCTGAAGATATTGAAAAGCATCGTGAAATTATGGGGCAGGGATGGTTTCAGGAAGATCATGATAAGCTCACCATGCCGGAAATTTTTAGTTATCCTGCTTCGCCTCATCTGGCAACACGCCTAGATAACAGAGAAATTGACTTTCAAAAAATTGAAAATGCAACTCAAACATTAGCTGAGCGTTTTGATATTGTTTTACTCGAAGGCGCAGGTGGATTAATGGTGCCATTAACTACCAGTTTACTCACCATTGACTATGTTGCTCAGCATCAGTTCTCCGTTATTTTAGTGACATCTGGTCGTTTAGGAAGTATTAACCATACTTTACTGAGTCTTGAAGCACTCAAGTCTCGTGGTCTGAAATTGAAAGCTTTGGTTTATAACTTAAAAGATGAATCAAAAGATTCATTAATTTCTCAAGATACTTCAAATTATTTGAAAAATTATCTAGCAACTCACTTTCCGGAAGCTGAATGGATTGAGTTGGCAAAGATGGATTAAAGCTAAAAACAACAATAAAAAAACCGCTCTTCGTAAGAGCGGTTTTTTACGTATTATTAAATACTTTTAGAATTTCTTCGAACCACGGTTAAAACCAGTCGTTTTACGTTGACTGCCAGTGTTCACAGGTGCTTCTTTTTCATCATCACGACGTTGTTGACGTAAAAAACCGCCACGACGAGCAGCCATTGGCTTCTCGGTCATACGATCAGTACGGCGTTTTGCCATACCAAATAAACCTGTGCCTTGACGTGGTTTTAACTCAACAGATTTTGCTAGATTATCGATATCAGTTTTATCAAGTTCCATCCAGCGACCAGTACGTAGTTCGCGTGGCAAAATGACTGTACCGTAGCGAGTACGCAATAAGCGGCTTACTTTAAGTTCTTGTGATTCAAAAATACGACGAACCTCACGGTTACGACCTTCTTTCACCACTACTTGGTACCAGCGGTTAATACCTTCACCACCAATTTCCGAGAAAGACTCAAATTTAGCTGGACCATCTTCAAGCTCTACGCCAGTTACCATTTTTTGGCGTATTTTAGGTGTTACTTCACCCATAACTCGAACAGCATATTCACGTTCAATTTCATTTGATGGGTGCATTAAGCGGTTAGCAAGCTCACCATCATTTGTAAACAGTAATAAACCAGTACTGTTAATATCTAGACGACCTACCATTACCCAGCGGTCATTCGCAATTTGCGGTAAATGATCAAATACGGTTGGGCGTTTTTCAGGGTCATTACGTGAACAGATTTCACCTTCTGGTTTATAGTAAATCAATACACGGCGACGAATTTCGTCTTCAATTTGAAACTGAACTTTACGGCCATCAATGCGTAATTCATCGCCTGGTTCAATGCGCTCACCCACTTGGGCAACACGGCCGTTTACACTCACGCGTCCTGCGGCAATAACCTCTTCCATATATCGGCGGGAACCTAATCCGATTCGCGCTAATACTTTTTGCAATTTTTCACTCATGACAGCACAACCTTAGACATAATGATCAACAGTCCACCTCTTTATGATTTCGGTGCATTTGCATCGAGAGCCATAAAGGCTTCCTTGGCGTTCTGTAGGGGAGGCAATTGGCCTAGCGAAGCTAGACCAAAAGCATTCAGAAACTGAGGCGTTGTAATTAACAACGCGGGTCTTCCGGGTAAATCTCTAAAACCGGCTTCTTTAATCCAGTTCCAGTCAAATAGTGTTCTAAGAATCTGACTATTATTAGACACACCACGAATTTGTTCAATATCAGCGCGGGTAACTGGTTGATGATAAGCAATGACGGCCAGTGTTTCTAGTAATGAAGGCGACAGTTTTGTTGGTCGCTCTGGCCAAATTTGCGCAATAATACTACGATATTTAGATCTTACCTGAAAGCGAAACCCTTGCGCTGTTTCAATCAATTCAATAGATCGGCCATGTTGTAATAGCGCGAGCTGTTGTAAAAGTTGACGAAGCTGTTGTTTATTATACTCATTATTAAATGCTTCTTTTAAACGGGCAATTGAAACGGGTGCTTCACTGGCAAAAATAATTGCTTCAAGTTGTAATAAAACTTCGTGGTGAATGTCAGCTAATGACAAATCAGTATTATTTTGTTCAAAACTCATATTGAAGATCCTTGAATTGCTAAAGGAGCTTCAATACCAGAAGCGATGATTTTAACTCGCTGTTGTCGGGTTAACTCTAAAACAGCCATAAATGTAACAACCATTCCCATGCGACCTTGCAGAGGATTGAGTAATTCTTTAAAACTTAACACGTCACCAGACTCTAATTTCTCTTCAATATATGCAATGCGTTCTTCGAGTAATACAGGTTCTTGAGCCACAACATGAGTAACGGGTTCTGGGCGGTTAAATACACAGAACAGTGCATCATGTAATGCTGAAATATCATAACCTTCATAAACAGGAGCGATATGACCTAAGCTCACATTTGCACTGAATGTATCTCGCTCAAGAATTGGCATTTGACCTAAGCGTTCAGCCGCTTGCTTAATGCGTAGATAGGTTTCAAGTCGATCAATAAGTTCCTGTTTGGGATCTTTTTCAATACTTATAATTGTTGGCTTTGGTAAAAGTAGGCGAGACTTTAAATCAGCTAATAAAGCTGCCATCACCATATAATCGGCTGTTAGCTCAATATTTAAGGACTTCATACTATCCATATAAGTTAAATATTGAGTTGCTATAGGCGCAATATCGACTTGAACTAAATCAAAACCGTTTTTTTGAATCAGATAAATTAAAAAATCTAGTGGACCTTCAAACTGTTCGAGCAAAATCTCAAATGCAGCAGGAGGTATATAGAGATCTTCAGGAATCTTGTCATGCCACTCATCTAAAACACGGATGTGTGGAGCGTCTTCCATGGATTGATGAAGTGATTGATTCATTACGATTATAAGCCACGCGAATTTTCAAAAGCATGAGACTTGTTATTCAAGTCAAAGAGAGCTGTAAATAGAAGAACAGCAGATAGTGGAAATCATTCTAAATGAATTGTGCCTTTTAATAAATTACTTAACGACTAAAGTGTAAAAAAAATCCAAAATAAATAAAGAGTATTTTTTGGAGTGATAATACTTTTTTTAAAACTGTTGGTAAAAATTGTAAGTGCTTATTCAAAAGCACTTACATCGCCAATACCACGGCGGATAATTTCAGGATGTTCACCCGATAGGTCGATAATACTTGTGCTTGTTAAAGTACCGAAACCACCGTCAATAAATACATCAATTCGCTTATCTAACTGATTTTCAATATCGTAAGGATCGTCTAAAGGATCTTCTTGTCCTGGTAAAATTAATGTACTAGTGAGTAAGGGTTCACCAAGTTCTTTTAATAAAGCCTGACAAATTGGGTTACTTGGGATACGTAAGCCGATAGTTTTCTTTTTAGGATGCATTAACCTACGTGGAACTTCACTGGTTGCAGGTAAAATAAAAGTCGTAATGGCTGGGGTGTTCGCTTTCAATAAACGATAAGTTGCATTATCAACTTTTGCATAAGTTGCAATGTCAGATAAATCACAGCACATAATTGCATATTGATGCTTTGGCCCTAAACCGCGAATCTGCGCAATACGTTCCATAGCATTTTTATTACCGATTTGACAGCCAATTGCGTAGGCAGCATCGGTAGGGTAAACCACAACATCTCCGGCACGAATGCGTTCAACCGCTTGGTTAATGAGGCGTTGCTGTGGATTTTCAGGATGTACATGTAAATGCATCATATTTTAGAGACTCCATCACGCCAGTGTTACAAATAGTATTAGACTTTTTAAATAATCTAGGCAAGTCATTAGCGTAGTTTTTTTGTCAATTAATCAAGGAGTTCACGTTTAAATTCATTTAATTGTAACGGTGTACCTGAACGGGTACATTGGCAAATAAAACCAATAAATGCTGCTGCATCACGTGGCAACTTGGCTTCACCTGAAAAGTAACGTTGTACTTGAGCATAAACATTATCTTTAAATATTTTGCCATCTCCGCTATCACCTGTCAGGTTATCAAGCGAGACTCTAAACTTTCTACCAAAAGACTGTGCAAATAACCATTCAATTGCCTGTGGCTTAACTTCTACTTGTTCAAATAGACTTTGCTGTTCTTGTGTACGACCGTCGGGGGCGTACCAATATCCTAGATCAGGTAGGAGGCGGCGTTTTTCACCAGCAATCGACCAGTGACTGATTTCATGTAAGGCGCTGTTCAAAAAACCATGAGCGAATTGGATTTTAGCCGGACTATGATTTGTTGCCGGGAAATATTCTGGTTCAAAATCTCCACGAACTAATGTCACATTATGGTGGGAAAACCAGTGATTAAAGTGTAAAATAAGCCAATCGACTTGCTCAGACTCTAATTTTGAGCTTGACCATGGTGAGAGTTGCACTATGTCATGTACAAGAGTGTTCTGATAAGTTGAATGGGTGCAAACGAGTGATGAAGTGTTAACTTCAAGTTGCGGCTGCAACAGGTGCATTGCTTAATTTACCCCGAGTTCTGTCTAAAGAAGTGCAAAATTGTATCTTAATCTTTGACAGAGTACCGATGAATTTGTAGAATTGCCGCCTTAATTATGTCAGCAAATACCTTTCCGGCACAGATTGAGCCGTTTAAATGGGCTGAACAAGGCTTTACATGGTCAGGTCAACTGCCCTTGTCTCGCTTTGCTCGTATCGCTCGTGAAGCTGTTGGATCAATTGATAATCAATTGATTAACATAGACTGTAAGCTATCAATGGATGCATATCATCGCATTGTGTGGATGGATGGTCATATGGACACGATAGTTCCAATGGAGTGCCAACGTTGTTTGGAACCCGTTGAAATGCCTCTTGTCTTAGACTTTCATATTGCATTAATGGATGATGAGTCACTGATAGAGCGCTTGGATGAGGATGCTGATTTCATCGTTTTAGGTGAAAGTGAGTTTACGACGAAAGGTGATTATGATACGCCAGCCTCGATTAACTTGCTCGCATTACTAGAAGATGAACTGTTATTGTTGGTGCCTTTATCTCCCAAGCATGATGCTTGTGAAAATAAACATCAACCTACCATTCAAAACGTTGTTGAAGAAAAACGGGATAATCCGTTTGATGTTTTGGCAGGTTTGAAGGGTAAACTTAACTCATAATTTGTGATATAATTTTGAGATAAGACAACTGAATTTGTTCTGATCCATTTTTTCGATCTTTGTAAGGAGCCATCATGGCCGTTCAGCAAAACCGTAAAAGTCGCTCTCGCCGTGACATGCGCCGTTCACATGACGCTTTAACCGAGAATGCATTAACAGTAGACCAAGCAACTGGTGAGACTCATCGTCGTCACCACGTTACTAAAGACGGTTTCTACCGTGGTCGTCAATTATTCGCTAAAGCAGCTGATGCTGAATAATTGTATGATATGCATTAAGCGTGATGCTTAAGTATAGAAAAAATGGGAGCGAAAGCTCCCTTTTTTTGTTGTTTTTCGCAATTATAAAAATATAAATAACATGTTAAATTTCCGCTCCAGAAATGAGTGAAAACCCAAAAAAGGATTTCTTATGTCTGCTAAACGTCTTGAACAAGTAGCTTTAGCCACAAAAACTGCGTTTGTGTTTCCGGGTCAAGGTTCACAAAAAGTTGGTATGCTTGCTGAACTAGCAGAACAGTTTAGTGGGGTTGGGCAAACCTTTGCTGAAGCTTCAGATGCGCTTGGATTCGATCTGTGGCATATCGCGCAAAGTGGTGAAGGCCTCAACCAAACAGAAAATACCCAACCTGTGTTATTAACTGCCAGTATCGCTCTATGGCGTGTATGGCTTGATTTAGGTGGTCTGGCACCTAAGTACCTTGCAGGACATTCTCTAGGAGAATACAGTGCTTTGGTTGCTGCAGGATCTATGAGCTTGGCAGATGCAGTGAAACTAGTGAATTTGCGTGGCAAACTCATGCAAAGTGCTGTTCCTCAAGGGGAAGGGGCTATGGCTGCAATCCTTGGTTTGGCCGATGAAAAAGTGGTTGAACTTTGCCAAATCGTAAATGCGGAAGGTCAAGGTTCAGTAGAAGCTGCAAACTATAATTCACAAGGCCAAGTCGTGATTGCTGGAAGTACAGCATCTGTACAACAAGTGATGACTTTGGCAAAAGAGCAGTCTGCTAAGGCAATTGCTTTACCTGTGTCAGTTCCTTCGCATTGTTCATTGATGAAACCTGCGGCTGAAAAATTTGCAGAAGCTTTGGAACAAACTGCCATTGAGCTGCCTACCATTCCTGTAATACAAAATGTCAACGCGGGAATAGCTACCGATGTTGCTCAATTACGTCAGGCGTTAACTGCTCAATTGTACCAATCTGTACAATGGACAGACACGATGCAGTTTTTACAAGACCAAGGTATTCACTACATTGTTGAGTGTGGACCTGGAACAGTATTGAGTAATCTCGCGAAGCGTTTACCAAATATAGAAAAAGCTTTTGCTATCGATAGCAAGAGTAAAATGGAAGATGCCCTAAATGCTGTTTTAGTGGCAGAAGGAAAAATTGCATGACACAAGAACGCAAAGTTGCATTAGTAACGGGCGCGAGTCGGGGCATTGGCGCTGCAATTGCCCAGCAACTTATTCAAGACGGTTATTTTGTTGTAGGTACTGCGACATCTGAATCTGGTGCACAAAAGTTAAGTGAAAGCTTTGGTGAGCAAGGTGCAGGTTTAGCTCTCGATGTGCGTAATCTCGATGAGATTGAAGCAGTCGTTTCTCATATTGAACAGAACTATGGCCCTGTGCTTATTTTGGTTAATAATGCGGGTATCACGAAAGACAATTTATTGCTACGTATGTCAGAAGATGATTGGGATGACATTCTTAACATTCACCTAAAAGCTGTATATCGTTTATCTAAACGTGTGCTTAAAGGTATGACAAAAGCGCGCTTTGGCCGCATTATTAATATTAGTTCTGTTGTTGCGCACTTTGCAAACCCAGGTCAAGCGAACTACTCTGCTGCTAAAGCAGGTATTGAAGCGTTTAGCCGCAGTCTTGCAAAAGAGATGGGTAGCCGCCAAATCACTGTGAACAGTGTGGCACCAGGTTTCATTGCAACAGAAATGACAGATGCACTTAGTGAAGAAATTCGCAAAAAAATGAGTGATCAAGTGGCTTTAAATCGCTTAGGTGCGCCACAAGATATCGCAAATGCGGTGAGTTTCCTTGCAAGTGATAAAGCAGGTTACATTACCGGTACGGTATTACATGTAAATGGTGGTTTATACATGGCCTAGGGCTGATGTATAACTTTTAAAAATTTTTATATTCAATTAAACTAGTGGCAAATCAAACGCCACGAGCAATGAGGAGAATTCCTGTGAGCGATATCGAACTACGCGTTAAGCAAGCAGTTGCAGAACAACTTGGTCTTAAAGCTGAAGAGATTAAAAACGAAGCATCTTTTATGGATGACTTAGGTGCTGACTCTTTAGATTTAGTTGAACTTGTAATGTCTTTCGAAAACGACTTCGACATCACTATCCCTGATGAAGATTCAAACGAAATCACTACAGTTCAATCTGCAATTGACTATGTAACTAAAAAACTTGGTTAATTCGCATATTGCTGAATAAAAAGAAGGCCACCGTAAGGTGGCTTTTTTTATTTGAGTAAAATAAAAGGAAGAGATACATATTTTTACAAGATCAGCCTCAATTGATAGCAGAGGTATATCTTTTTTCACGTATAACAATAAGGGTCAGTTTAATGACTTTACTATAAACAATAATATGAGGACTAAAAGATGGGTCTTTTTGATTTTGTAAAAGGTATTGGTAAGAAAAATACCGCGCCAGCAGAACCACAACCAGCTCCAGCAACACCAGCAGAACCATCTGCACAAGAAATCGCAAATAAATTATTAGGTTTAATTAAGAGCTTAGGTTTAGGGGTGGAAGGCTTATCTGTAACCTATAACGGTGCTACTGATACTGCAATCATTAAAGGACAGGTAAAAAGCCAAGCAGATAAAGAAAAAATTATTCTTATTGTTGGGAATATTGATCATGTAGCACAAGTAGATGATCAAATGACCGTTGCAACTCCTGAACCAGAAAGTAAATTCTACACAATAAAATCTGGTGATAACCTTTCAAAAATTGCTAAAGAATTTTACGGTGATGCAAATCAGTATCCAAAAATCTTTGAAGCAAACAAACCCATGCTTAAAGATCCAGATGAAATCTTCCCAGGACAGGTTTTACGTATTCCTCAATAATTGAGGGAAATGAAAAAGGCGCATGTAGCGCCTTTTTTTATTTTTAAAATCTTTTTGGTATTTTTTGCCCATTTGCTACAGGAGTCTCGGCAGTCTTTAAAACACCAAATAACCACGTTTCGGCATGCTGTACCGCGATTTTTAAAGAATCGCCTAATGCTAAGCGACCTGCAATAAAACTGGCCAAAGAACACCCTGATCCATGATACTCACCCTCTAAGCGGGGGCAGTTACTACTCGCCGCAAGTTCACCATTAATATATAAACTATTTTTAATATGATCTGGTGTATCTTCATGTCCACCTTTGACTAATACAGCTTTAGCACCCATTTCGAAAAGTTTTTTGGTGGCTTGTTCTAAGTCCTCAACACCCGTTAGAGCACGTAATTCGACTGTATTTGGAGTAATGATAGTGGCTAGAGGAATAAGCTCAACGAAAGCTTTGACAAGAGTTGCTTGATCACCTAAAGAACCCCCACTGTTTGCCACCAAAACAGGATCGAGTACATATTGATAATCTGGATGGGCACAAAGAAATTCAGCTAGAGCAGCAATGTTATCTGTAGTGCCAAGCATGCCTGACTTAACGCATTTGATTGGTAAATCATCTACAACGGCATTTGCTTGAGCTAATAATAGTTCTTTTGAGGTTGCTTCGAAGCCAAATACTTGTTGTGAGTTTTGAATGGTGAGGGCTGTACATGCAATTGCTGCATGAGCACCACTTTGTCCAATCGCTTCAATATCAGCTTGTAAACCTGCACCACCTGAAGGGTCTAAACCCGAGAAACAAAGTACGGTTGGACGCACGGTTATTTCCTTTTCAATTTAAATTTACGTTAGTATAAGAGAGTTTGATTAAACTCTCGACCAATTGAATTAAATACTTTACTGGGTTAATGATTGAATGGCTATAAAACATATTTTGATTGATTTAGATGGAACCCTAACAGACCCAAAAGTTGGTATCCATACTTCAATTCGCTATGCAATGGATAAGTTGGGCTTTCCATTGGCTGCCGATTTAAATATTGACTGGACAATTGGCCCCCCTTTAAAAGCCTCATTAGCAAAACTATTAGCCACTCAAGATGATGCTTTGGCTGAGCAAGCTTTACTTGCTTATCGTGAGCGTTTTTCAGTTACGGGCTTATTTGAAAATGAAGTATATCCATCGGTTGCCCAAACACTTAATGCATTGAAAGAAGAAGGGTATCGTTTATTTGTTGCAACCGCTAAACCGACTATTTATGCAAAACGTATCTTAGACCATTTTGACTTAAGCCAATATTTTGTACATATTTATGGTAGTGAGTTAACAGGTGAACGAACCAATAAAGCTGAACTTATTCATTATATTCTTGAACATGAGCAACTAAACTCAGAAGAATGTTTAATGGTCGGTGACCGTCAATATGACATTTTAGGTGCTCGCCACAATGGTATTGAGGCAGTAGCAGTGACTTATGGTTATGGAACACCAGAGGAACTTGAACAAGCACAGCCTAAAGCAATGATTATGCAATTCTCTGAACTTTTGGAATATATCGAAGATCAGGCAACACAAAAGAAAGTATCTTAAACATTAGTAAATTTTAATGTGAAGGTTTGGCTTTGATGTAAAGCCAAACCTTTTTTTATTTAAATACCGTGTTGTTGGCGGTATTGAACAAGTTCTTCAATGGTAATCACGGTTAAGTGATGAGTTTGAGCATATGCCAAAACTTGAATACCTGATGCCATGGTGCCGTCTGGATTGGTTAATTCACATAACACGCCAGCAGGTTTAAGTCCTGCTAGTCTTGCTAGATCAATTGTTCCCTCAGTGTGACCTCGGCGAGTGAGTACTCCACCACTACGTGCACGTAAAGGAAAAACATGGCCCGGGCGGTTAAGATCACTTGCAACAGCACCATCTTTAATTGCAGTTTGAATGGTAGTAACACGGTCTTTAGCAGAAACACCAGTCGTAACACCTTGGGCTGCTTCAATAGTCACTGTGAAAGCCGTATGAAACTGGCTTGAGTTTTGAGAAACCATTGGTGGAAGTTCTAAATGATCTGCTAACTCTTCTGTAAGGCATAAGCATACAATACCTGAGCCATCACGGATCATACGTGCCATTGTTTCAACAGTTAGTGTTTCGGCTGCAACAATTAAATCTGCTTCATTTTCACGGTCGAAGTCATCCATAACCAAGACAGGTTTGCCTTGACGAATATCTTCTAATGCTTGTTGAATACGTTGTTCAGCAGGAGAGAGGGCTGAGAAAAAAATTTCTGGTTGAATTAAGCTAGACATAATGAAACGCTCTCGTAAAAATACGGTTGAACATTTCAGGACTGATGTAAAAACAGGCTGTTACTGAAATAAAATGGATTTATCCCAGTTCGTCGTCTTCTTTCATCCGGACTATACCGTCGGCTTTGGAATTTCACCAAATCTGCTCAAATTATACAATTTAAGCTCGTGGGCTTGTTAATTTATCAATAAAAATTAACTTTACCACCGGTGGGGAATTACACCCCGCCCTGAAGCGATGGGTTTTATTATAGCGCCCTTGATAAAATTGGCTAGATGCATTTGTAGAATGCTAAGTTTCTTTATGAATAAGTATTTTCACAAACGGAAAAAGGCTTTTTAACAAGAGCTTACTTGTTGATATGAAAATGGAATGTTATGTTTTTTATAGAAAATTATAAATAAAATAGGTGTTTCATGCAGATAAGAGATGATTATCCCCTTAGAAATACTTTATTTATTCAGCATCTCCATATTTTCAGTTATGTATTTATGGCGGTTAGTATTCTTTATTTAATTGCTGCTAATTGGTTAATGCTTCCAGACAGTATTCAATTAGTTATCCCGCCAGTTATATTACTTGTGACAGCATGGTTCAGCATAAAAGATACTTTAAGTGAAGGAGTTAGGCAGACTTTACATGGTGTTTGTGGCTTGATGGTCGGCTTAAGTTTGGCTGTAATCGGGCAGGTCTATCAGACTGGGGCAGACAGTTATTTGCTTTTCTTAATTTGGACATTACTTTTATTACCGTGGCTATATCGACCAAATATTGGAATCTTTGCTTTAATTTGTATTACTAGCCAACTTACACTTTTCTTATTTTTTAAGCAGACTTTTTGGTTAGAAAAATTTCCTTATTTATATCTATTTGCTTTAAATTTATTAAGCCTTATAGAATTTGGGCTATATATAAACAAGTATCGTGCTTTACGTTTCGTCTTTATCGCTTGGTTTGCCGTCATTTCGATCATTGGAATGATCCAGTTTTTATCAAGTGAAAATATTCCTTATCTGATTTCGGCTTTCTTTTCAGGAATAATCATTTTTTATTATTTCTTCAAAAAAGATGATCAATTATGTGCCAGCTTAATGGCCGCTGTTCTTGGTGTGACTGCAACAATATGGCTTGTAGATAGGATCAATGACTTATTTAAAGATTCAAATGAATTCATTTTTTTATTCATTGCCGGCATTATTTTTATCTGGTTTGCATTAATTAGTTATTTTTTAATAAAAATCTTTCGTCAAAGCCGCTTTTATGTGATCCCTTTAGCAATTGGCGCTTGGCTTGCAGGTCTAGCACTCGGGGCTTTTACATTAGTATTTTGGGAAACTATTTCATTAATTATAGGAGTCATTTTTGTTGTTATAGCCTTTGTTTTATTGAAAAAATCCCAACACTATTTCATTCGGCAATTTGCCTATTGTTTATTTATAAGTGGTCAAATCGCTTTTTTGTTTCATCTAGGGTCTGAAACAGATCAGATGTTATGGGTGCTAATTGCACAGATTTTTATTCTCTGTATAAGTTATTTTCTTAAACCCCATTGGTTCTTTATTTTAATTCAAATGCTCGCTACTTATGGCATAGCATTTATTTACTTACTACAAATGGATCATTCATTGTGGTCAGTAGATTCTGTCCAGACATATTTAAATTTAACCCTGCTCAGCTATTTTGTTTTTAGTTTGATGTTCTTGCCGAAGGGTCGATCGATAGTTCAATATGAGCGTAGTATCTATTTGTGTGTGCTTGCGGTAGTTGTGGTAGCTTCTTTCTTTGATACTTTTATGGGGTTGGCTCTAGATGATTCGATAGACCTGAAATTATGGATAATCTATCTATTACCTAGTCTTTGGTTATTGTGCTTTAGTTCTTTTTATTTGTATAAACAGCTTAAAGGAACAGCATTTTTTGCCTTTTTAATTTTTGGCATATTGCTTATTGCAATGGGCTATTTTGAAATTTTCATTCTATTTATTATTTTAACTTGGGCTTTAAAAAATAAAGATTATATTGTTTATGGAGTTACCTTGGCTGTATTTGTTTTAGTGTTCTGGCAGCTCTATTACAACTTGCAAATAACTTTTCTAGCCAAGAGTGCATCAATTTTTATTTCTGGTTTTGTATTGTTAGCTTTGTATTGGTTACTTCAGCATGAAAATAAAAATGATCTTATTGAAGGAGAGAAAGGATGAAGAAGTATTTTTCTCTTATTCTTGCACTAGTTACCATATTGTTCTTTGCAGGATTGGTAGCAAAAAATGAGTGGCATCTGCGCCATAGTAAAAGTATTTTCATTGAGCTTAAACCAGTTGATCCTCGTTCAATTTTACAAGGTGACTATATGGCACTGGCTTATGAATTACATTTACAATCTCTCAAAGCTCTTGCAGGGAGTGAGAGCGAAGCTTTAGATCAAGTGATTTTTAATCGTTCTTCCATTCCAGCAAAAGTTATTTTGGATTCACAAAATCGTGTAGTTCGTACAATTTTAGACATCAATAATTCATATGCTGGGCAACGTTTAATTTTAAAAAATCCTGAAAATCATTTTCAGGCTTTGTATCCTGCATCTCGTAGTTTCTTATTTGCAGAAGGCCTAGCTCAATGTTATGAAAAAGCCAAATATGCCGAATTTAAAGTAAACCCAAAAGGAGAGGCGATTCTATTTGATTTACGAGGAGAACAACTTCAACCTTTAAATTGCAAACAGCAAAAGAACTGGTGGGAAGGAGGTATTTAGGATTTATAAAATTATAAAAGCCCGTCAATACGGGCTTTTTTTATTCTTAGAATAAGTTAAGCAACTTGAACAGGAATACAATTCGCTGTGTGGTTAACTGTATTATTTGGATTTGCATATACTAAACGTGGTTTATGAATATTTGCTTCAGCTTCAGTAAAATCGCCAAACGTAGCAATAATCACTAAATCGCCGACATCTGCTTGATGTGCAGCGCCGCCATTTACTGAAATAATTCCAGAGTTATCTTCACCACGAATCGCGTAGGTCGTGAAGCGTTTGCCATTAGTTACATTCCAAACATGAATTTCTTCATATTCACGAATACCAGCTAAGTCCATCAATACGCCATCAATTGCACAAGAACCTTCATAGTGAAGTTCAGCATGGGTTACAACTGCACGGTGAATTTTGCATTTTAATAAACGAGATAGCATGGCTAGCGTCTCCTGAGTAGACCTAAGATGAAGATCTTATGGTGAAATCTATAGCTCTTTTGCTGAGGGCAAAGTGACTGATGCGCATTTTGCTCCTAAAAAAGCAAGATAGCAAGCTTGATTGTTCAACAATTTAAGTGGGTTTATACGCATTAATTTGATTCATGGCCTGTGGAACTTGACCTTGAACAAGAAGTTTCACTTTAGAGAGGGCATGGTCAATTGCTGCATCCATCAGACTTTGTTCACTGCTTGGTGCTTTGCCAAGTACGTGACCTGAAACTCTCTCTTTCGAGCCAGGATGTCCGATACCAATACGTAAACGATGAAAATTTGGACCAATATGAGGAACAATGTCACGTAAACCGTTATGACCACCATGTCCACCGCCTGTTTTAAGACGAATTACACCAGGGTTCATATCAAGTTCATCATGAGCAATCAAAATTGCTTCGGGAGCAATTTGATAAAATTTTACAAATGGAACTACACTTTGTCCAGAACGGTTCATAAATGTAGTGGGTAGAAGTAGACGGACATCGTGTCCTTCTATATTACCACGTCCGCTAATTCCGTGAAATTTCGGATCATTTTTTAATGTAATGCCATATTTATTAGCAAGCTGTTCAATGAACCAAAAGCCTGCATTATGGCGGGTCTGGGCATATTCTGTACCAGGATTGCCCAAACCAACAATTAGCGAAATATTTGACACTAATCTACGCCTTTCAACACTTATGCGCGTTTGAAGTCAGCGTGCATAGGAGTGTTTTTAGCTGGGTGACGTTGTAACGCTTGGATTTTAACGTTTTCAACTTTGTCGCCCACTTGGATTTCTATAACTTCTTCAAAGAAAGCATTGTTTTCTAAAGCTTTTACAAGCTGACGAAGTTCTAAAGTAATAGCTACAGGCTCAGCATTGCCACCATAAATGATAGCTGGAATTAATGCTTCGTGACGAAGGCGGCGGCTCGCACCTTTCCCTTGTTTGTCTTCAGCACGCGCTTGAGCGTTTAATACGAAGTTTGACATGAGTAAATCCTCATTAAAGTTAAATAGACTAAACTTGCGACCAGTTTAGTGATAGAAAACCCCAGCCAAGGCTAGGGTTCATAAAAGCTGCAGTATTATAAACTATCGAACATCGCACTGATAGATTCTTCGTTATTAATACGACGAATCGTTTCAGCAACCATGCTAGCAACAGAAACCTGACGGATTTTGCCCAAGGTTAATGCTTCTTCAGAAAGAGGAATAGTGTCAGTGACAACTAATTCATCAATAACTGAATTACGTAAGTTTTCAATAGCCTTGCCAGAAAGTACAGGGTGAGTTGCGTATGCAACTACACGGCGTGCACCAAATTGCTTAAGCGCATCAGCTGCTTTACACAATGTACCGGCAGTATCAACCATGTCATCTACGATAACGCAATCACGATCTTTTACGTCACCAATTAAATGCATAACTTGCGATTCATTGGCTTTTTGACGACGTTTATCAATAATTGCTAAATCGATGTCACCCATCTGTTTGGCAACGGCACGAGCACGTACTACGCCACCAACGTCAGGAGAAACCACCATAAGGTTATCATGCGATTGTTGACGTAAGTCAGCAAGCAAAGCAGGAGTACCATAGATGTTGTCGACTGGAATATCGAAGAAACCCTGAATTTGGTCAGCATGTAAGTCAATCATTACGACACGATCAATACCAACAGTGGTAAGCATGTCTGCAACAACTTTAGCTGTAATCGGCACACGTGCAGAACGTGGGCGACGGTCTTGGCGAGCATAACCAAAATAAGGGATAACGGCTGTAATACGACCAGCACTTGCACGACGCAAAGCATCTGCCATAACCAAGATTTCCATAAGGTTATCATTGGTAGGGGCACAAGTAGGCTGAACGATAAATACGTCTTTACCACGAACATTTTCAGTAATTTCTACTGAAATTTCTCCATCAGAAAAGTGACCGACTGATGCAGCACCTAGAGGGATATGTAAGTGACTTACGACTTTTTGAGCGAACTGTGGATGAGCATTTCCACTAAAAACGACAAGATTGGGCATGAAGCACCCTTGGCGGTTGGTATGTAATTAAATAGATGGCAGGGGCGGCTGGATTCGAACCAACGGATGCCGAGATCAAAACCCGGTGCCTTACCACTTGGCGACGCCCCTAATGCGGCAGAACTTTAATATTTTTGCAATGCAATGTCAAGATTAATCAACAAAAAGCATAGCAATTAAGTCTGTCTTTAAAATAAGAGAATGGCAGGGGCGGCTGGATTCGAACCAACGGATGCCGAGATCAAAACCCGGTGCCTTACCACTTGGCGACGCCCCTAACATGTAACCTTAAAATGATTAAGAGGAGATTCTTTTAAACTATTTACCAAGTAAGATTTACATGGTGAATGATTAAGAATTTCATCAATATTCATTTCATTCGTTACTTCAATAAAAACACAAGCACCTGTACCTGTAAGCTTTGCTTGACCAAAATGATCTAAATATCGCATTGCTTCTTCTACTTTAGGGTATAACTGTCGAGCTAATGGCTCAAAGTTATTTCCAAAATTAGAAGGTTCTAACTGATAGGCGCAAAATTTAGTGGTCTTAGAGTCTCTTGTCAATGTTTTTTGTGAAAAAAGCAATTGAGTGCTGATAAAACAATCAGGTTTTAAAATAATGAACTGTTTTTGATCTAAGTCTATGAATGATAAATGTTCACCAATACCTTCAGCCCATGCATTTTTACCATAAATAAAAATAGGAACATCGGCACCAAGCTTTACACCATAGTCTGCAAGTTGTTCTTGATTTAGGCCACATTCCCATAATTGATTTAACACAATCAGGGTTGTGGCAGCATTGGATGAACCTCCGCCCAGACCTGCACCCATTGGAATATTTTTTTCAATTTTGATATTTAGACCGCAGAATTTTTTTGCATGCGGTCTTAGTATTTGAGCAGCCCGATAAATCAGGTTTTCTTCAGGTCGAACTTCACTCAATCCATCAATTTTGATTTGTTCATTCAGAGTGGGGATAAATGTCATCCAGTCATATAAATCAATGAGTTGGAAAATGGTTTGTAATTCATGATAACCATTTTCGCGACGTCCTGTAATATGTAAAAACAGGTTGAGCTTAGCTGGAGAAGGAACTCGAATCATAGATTTATATAATTAGACTTAGCGGTTTTGGATGACCATTGTAATACGGTTTTCTTTATCTTCAGCAAGAGCTTGCTTTAAAATCAGTTTGTTTGGCAAAGTTTGTTCGCCATCATAACTGAAATTAACCGTCCAGCCATCTTCAATGAGTTGGTTTACACGATTTTCATTATCTTTAGTGATCTGAGCACTTAACGTTGCAGGTTTAGCCAAAATCCAGCTCGTTAAATGAGTAATGGGTGCTTGCCAACCCGTTGCACGCTCTAAAAGTTCTTCTGGAGAGGCGGCAGTAATTAATCCAGTTTTTGCACTATTTAACCTCACTTCGCCAGGTTTGCCCTGAATTTGGGTTTTTCCTACCCCTAAAATGCCGCTTAATTCAATATCAAAATTATCTTGTTGTTGAACCCAAGTGAAAAAAGCACTACCAGTTTGCTGGGGCGTGCGAACCCCAATCTTACCTTGTAAATTAAAGTGTTTTTCGTCTTGAACTTGTTGGGTAACCGCGGATTTAGGTTGAGTAAAATGCTGACAACCGGTTAGAAATAATACACTTGACCCACAGATCGCTGTGCACAGTTGGGCAAATTTGCTCATATATTTAACTCTTTTTTGCAGATGTAGGTAAAATTAACGCATCAAGCTGTTGTAATTGTGGATCATTGGCATGTTTTTGTTTCAGTTGTTGTAACACAGCGCTAAATTGAGTTAATGATCCTTGCATATACAATGCTTTAGCATAACGAACGCCAATATTTATATTATGGCTAAGTTCATAAGCTTTACCTAAAGCCTCCGCCGCAGCTTCATAATCATTCTGTAAAAATGCAATATAGCCAAGCGTATCCAGAATAGAAGCTTGTTCCGGCGCATATTCTAAAGCTTGCTCTGCATATTGACGTGCTTCTTTTAACCTACGATTTTGTAAGGCTAGTGTATAGGCATATGCATTTAGGTAAGTTGGACTGTTAGGCTCAAGTTGTAATAATTGCTTTAATGTTTTGTCGAGTTTATCGCGGTCAGTATATGGATCAAGTAATAAAACTTCTGCGTAAATGAGTTCCGGATCATCCGGTAAATTCTTTATCGCTTCATCTAATAAATTTAAAGCAGCTTTTTTATTGCCCATTTTCTTTAAGATTTCAGCTTGAGCTTGATATAAGAAACTTGCGTGTTGGGGATAATTTACGCGTTCTTGAGTGAGGAACCGTAAAGCATCATTTAAATTTTCTTGTTTATCATATATTGCAATCAGATTGCGTCTGGAAACTACGTATAAACTGCCATCAACCAAACGATAGTAAGCTTTTGCGGTTTCATAATGCTGTTTACGTTCAGCATTAATTGCTAAGTAGTAATAGGCTTCATTTTGATATTTTGCAGAGTTTCGTAGGTCTACAAGATATTGTTCTGCCTTGTCATATTGCTTTAAATCGATACTGGTTAAGCCTGCAATAAACAATGCTTCTTCAGCTTTAGGATTAGCTTCTATAACATTTTCAAGCTTTTCTAAAGCCAGTTGAGATTGATTAAGTTGTATGAGATAGCGGATTTCAGCTAAACGAATGTCTAAATTTTTCTTATATTTACGGCTGGATTTTGCATACCATTTAAGCGCACCTTCTTGATCGCTAAGAGCAATGAGTAGATTTGCTTTCATTAAAATAAAGCTCGTCACTTTAGGACGTCGGCGTAATGCTTTGTTAATGTTGGTTAAAGCAGATTCTAATTGGCCATTTTGGGCTTCTAAGTTGGCGATGAGGGCTAAAATAGAAGGGTTGTCTTTTTCTGCACTAGAACGTAAAGCTGTTAATAATACATCTCGATCTTGAGCGTTTTCCGGGGCAATACTCGCTAAAATTTGTTCTAAATCGGCAGTTGGATCTATTTTTAAAATTTTATCTAATGTTTCAGCAGCAAGCTGGTATTCATGTGTTTTTAAGGCAATATGTGACAAATAGAATAAAGCAGGCACATCTTTGGGTTCTTGGGCTACCCAATGTGTAGCAATGTTTAAAGCGGCTTGAAAATCATTATATTCAAGGGCAACGTCCAAAGCTCGCTGTTTAATTGAAGTAGAGTTACTTTTAATTGCGAGCACTGTGTAATTGTGCAAAGCGTTAGGAATATCATCATAAGCCAGAGCAAATTCAGCGACCATAGTCTGCTCTAATGCCTGATCAAATGAATGCACGGTATAGGTCTCTTGCACAGGACGTGCATAGACATGCGAGGACATGCTACCTAACAATAAGAATGTGGTAGAATACTGTCTTATCGAAGCACCGTTAAAATTAATACGGCTATTCATTTGACGCAATTTTTATTGATCCAAAGTAATGCTTTTTATGACACCGATGTTGCACAATAGCATAAATTTAGCGAAATGATGATCTGATATGTCTTTCTTTGCATTGGGTGTCAACCATCAAACAGCTTCTGTCGAACTCCGCGAAAAAATTGCTTTCAATGCAGAGCGATTAAGTCGTTTGCTTGCCGAACAAAACCATAACCAAAGCTTAAAGGATTTGGTGGTCGTTTCGACGTGTAACCGCACAGAAGTTTATGCCATGGCGGAAAATGCCGAAAGCCTTCTGAAATGGTTAGCCGATGCCAATAATATTGATGTAAAGCACTTAGTTCATCATGTTTATCGTTACGAGAACACGCAGGCAATTACACATTTAATGCGAGTAGCGAGTGGTCTAGACTCTCTCATGCTAGGTGAGCCGCAAATTTTAGGGCAGGTGAAAAGTGCTTTAGCATTGTCTAAAGAAGCCCAAGCGGTCTCTCCTGAATTAAACAGTGTTTTTGAATATGCTTTTTATGCTGCTAAACGTGTACGTTCCGAAACTGCGGTGGGCAGCCATGCCGTTTCGATGGGGTATGCAGTTGCACAATTAGCTTTACAGGTTTTTAGTAAGCCCGAAAAAATTACTGTGATGGTCGTTGCGGCGGGTGAGATGAATACCTTGGTTGCTAAACATTTGGCTGAAATGGGCGTCGCCAAAATTATTATTTGTAATCGTAGCCGTGAGCGTGCTGACCAACTGGCTCAAGAGATTTCACATCAGGTTGAAGTTGAAATTATTGATTTTTCAACATTGGCTGAAAACTTGTATCGTGCTGATGTTGTGTCGAGCTGTACTGGTAGTTTATATCAAGTGATTGCTTATCAGGATGTTAAGGCCGCATTAAAGAAACGTCGCTATCAACAAATGTTAATGGTTGATTTAGCTGTGCCCCGTGATATAGATCCTAAAATTGAAGCGCTTGATGGAGTCTATTTGTATGGGGTTGATGATTTACAAAGTGTGATTGAAGAAAACCTCGCTCAACGACGTCAGGCGGCTGTTGAAGCGGAAGTAATGGTGAATCAATTAGCTACTCAGCTTATTACTCATCAAAAAGTTAAAGAGGCAGGCAGCACAATTCATGCTTACCGCCAACATAGTGAAGAAGTTAGTCAACAAGAGCTTACTCATGCATTAGAGGCTTTGCATCACGGTGAGAATGCTGAGCAGGTCTTACAGCAATTCGCGCATCGTTTGACGCAAAAGCTTATGCATCCAACATCTATCTTGCTACGCGAAGCTGCTAAGGCAGAAAATCCTGATTATTTTGAATGGTTACAACAGCATTTACAGGATGTGTTTGATCATGAGCGTAAGCCAAAACATTAAGATAACAGTCTTAAACTAATTTGTTTGGTTAATTCATTAAGCTGTTGTCTTAAATTTCTTGATTCAATCAGAGAAATCGGTGACTTAAGCTTCTGACGTAAATACCTTTCTTTTAGGCCTAAAGCATATTCTTGGGCTAATTTATCTGCCACTTCAGGTGCTTGTGTTAATGCCTGAATATTGGTTCTTTGCATAATATCTGCAATTTCATGACAATAGCTGCTACAAGCGCCGAGCACATAATAAGTTGCTAGCTCTTGATCATCAGGTAAGTCATCAAAAATACGGTTTAAAATTGCCAGTACTTTTGCTAATAATTCATCTTGATGAATATAGGCACGTAACCCTTCAAAATGAATATAAAGAAAAGGGTGGTGCATCAAAATTGCAATCGCAAAGTCTTCATCTTTAGTATGAATGTTAAATGAGAGCGAAGCATCATGGCTGATTTGTGGTGTAAAACGTTTACCTAGTCCGAGTTTTTCACGGAAAGATTGATTGAGTAAATAACGGAACGAACCCTGTTTGGGTAATAGTTCAGTCAGTTCTCTGAGTTCTCCCATGACCAAGCTTTTGCCTTCAGGGGTACTAATGTCGTGTTGACCTGTTAAATGAGCAAAGACAAAATCAGACAAAAGAGGGGCTTGTTGTAATAATTTTTGGAAATTTTCAAGCCCTTCACGGCGAATCAGAGAGTCGGGATCGTGGTCATTCGGTAGTACGAAAAATTTGAGTTCGCGTCCATCATTGAGAAGTGGTAAAGCAATTTCTAAGGTTCTACGTGCTGCTTTTTGACCCGCAGCATCACCATCAAAAGCAATGGTAATACGGCTATTTTGTTTAAATAAAATATTAAGGTGTTCTGTATTACTTGCAGTTCCTAAAGTCGCTACAGCCCCTGTAATGCCATACTGCTGAAGCGCAATGACATCCATATAGCCTTCAACCATTAACCAGTCGCTAGATTTGAGTTTTCTACCTTCATAAAGCCCGTAAAGTAGCTGATTTTTATGAAAGACTTCTGAGTCTGGCGAGTTAATGTATTTGGGCTTGATCTCATCATTTAAAGCACGACCACCAAAACCAACGACGCGACCTTTAGGGTCTCGAATCGGGAAAATGACACGGTCACGTAATAAGTCAAAATCACGACCATTATCGCTTGAACGGATAAGTCCAAGTTGTTTTAAACCATCAATGTCATAAGGAAAAGCTTTTTCTAAGTGTTGCCAGTCTTCTGGCGCATAGCCCAAGCGCCAAAATTGAATAGTCTGATTGCTTAAACCACGTTGTTTAAAGTATTTTTTTGCCTTTTGACTATTAGGTAACTGATGTTCATAGAACTGAGCAATATTTTCCAGTAAGTCATATAAATTACCTTCTTGAACTGGTTCCTCAAAGTTAAAAGGCTGTTCAAATTGGGCAAACGGGTCATCAAAAAATACAGGTTCAAGCGTATTATAACTTTCATCTATTGGTTGCTGAGGAACCACGGACTCAGCCGTACTTGCTTTAGTAGCAATTGGTGGCTTCGTAACCTGACGGGTATAAGACAGTTTTTTATTTTCGGTATTATCTTTGGGTAATTCGACTCCAGCGCTACTCGATAACTCCTTCATAACATCTATGAAGTTTCGGTTATCAATATCCATCAGAAAACGGATCGCGTTACCGTTAGCCTGACAGCCAAAGCAGTGATAATACTGCTTGTCTCGATAGACATGGAACGATGGGGATTTTTCTTGATGAAAAGGGCAACAGCCGGAATATGTACGTCCCGTCTTTTTCAGTTTCACACGCTGACCAATCAAATCGACAATATCTGTGCGATCTAAAATTTGATCAATCGTATGTTGTGGAATTGCCATAATTCAGATAACCGTATTAAAACTGATGAGAGAGTAATTCAGAATATTCTGACATGATGAGGCAAGATCTACACAATAAATATTTTAATTTTTTATAAAAACAAACAGGCAAGTGGTATCACTTGCCTGTTTGTTGGTGCTTTTTAAAGTTTGAAACTTATTGAGCAGCGTCGTTTGTACCTTGTGTTGCATCATCTGATTGAGAGTCAGTGGATCCATCCGTAGAACTAACAGCAGGGGCAACAGTTGTATTTTCTGCTGCTTGTGGCTCAGATTTGTCTAATAAACCGAAGCTTAAACGGTTTGTCCAGCTACGTTCTGACTTTGGTGCTTCAACTTGTGTTTGCTCTGGCTCAGCAGTTTCTTCTTTATCTGAATTACCAATTAAACCGAAGCTAACACGATTAAGGAAGCCACGTTTTGGAGCTTCTGATTCACTTGTGCTTTCTGGTGTTGCGGCAGTAGATTCACGACCGAAAATACCTAAAGTTGCACGGTTAATCCAGTTGCCTTCTTTACGGGCAGCACGCATGTTAACCGTACCGTCTTTTTTCACAAGGTTAGGATAATTGAGTTTTAAAACTTCAATATATTGTTGTGACGTGGCTTTATCGCCTAATTTGTCATAGCTATATGCCAAAGTTGCTAAAGCTTCTGGAACTTGAGGAGTTTGTGGATAATGTTCAATTACCCATTGAGAACGCTCTGCAGCAGCGATCCAAGCTTTACGCTTAACGTTAAAGCGTGCAGCAGTCATTTCATTTTCAGCAAGCTCTTGTCCAATAAATTTCATGCGCTGAGCGGCATCAACAGAATATTGGCTACTTGGAAAACGACGAATTAAATCAACAAAATTCTGATAAGCAACTTTTAAATAGCTCACATCACGATGAGATTGTTGCAAAGATGTATAGCGCATCAAACTGTCGTAGTTTTGCTCCATATTCGCTACAGCACGAACATAATAAGCATAATCCACATTTGGATGCTGAGGATTTAAACGAATAAAACGTTCTGCTAAGGCAATCGCGCCTTCATAATCTTTTTGTTTAAATTTTGAATATAGAAGTTCAAGTTGTGCTTGTTGTGCGTATTGTCCGGTCGGATAATAAGTATCGATTGCTTCTAAAGACTTGGTCGCATCAAGATATTGACCACGGTCAAGCGACTTTTGGGCCTTTTCGAAGTAAGCTTGTTCACTAGATTGTGGGCCACTATCGACCACTTCTTTTTTACTTGGATTGCTGCTACAGCCCACAAATGCAGACGCTAAACCTAAAGATAAGGCAAGCATCGTAATTTTATAACGTGGTAGCGACATAAAAACTCCTCTGTTATGTTGGGCAATGAGCTACAATTGCGCTATTAAACCACTTTTATCTCAATGATCAAATGACTTCAGCACAATCTTCAAACACAAACTTATCTGAAACCGACTTCAATTTACTTGAAGATTCTGAGGATGCAGATAACCATACTTCTGATACAACTGCAACACGTTTATCGTTGCAAGTTCAGCTAGATGAAAGCTATCTGGGACAACGCATCGATCAGGTAGCAGCCTTGGTGTGGAATGAGTTTTCACGTGAAAAGCTTAAACAATGGTTGAAGGATGGCCATCTGTTGGTGAATGGTAACATTGTCAAGCCAAAGCACCGTTGTGAAGGGACAGAACTGCTTACACTCGAAGTTGAGCTCGAAGCTCAAACTACGAGCCAACCTGAAAACATTCCACTTAATATTGTCTATGAAGATGACGACATTTTAGTCATCAATAAACCAGTCGGCATGGTCGTACATCCAGGGGCTGGTAATAGTTCTGGAACTTTAGTGAATGCCTTACTTTACCATTTCCCAAAATTGTCGGAACTTTCCCGCGCTGGTTTAGTACATCGTATTGATAAAGATACCAGCGGTTTGTTAGTCGTTGCTAAAAGTCTTGAAGCACAATTTTCTTTAAGTAAACAGTTGGCAAATAAATCGGTTTACCGCGTATACGACTTAGTTGTTTATGGAAATGTTATTGCTGGCGGTACTATTGATGAACCTATCAAACGTCATCCAGTTGACCGTGTGAAAATGGCGATTTTACCTGGTGGGCGCGACGCTGTGACCCATTACAATGTAAAAGAACGCTTTAAAGATTTTACCCGTATACAAGCACGTCTTGAAACAGGTCGAACTCATCAGATTCGTGTGCACTTTAGTTATATCGGTTATGGACTGATCGGTGATCAGATTTATATGAACCGTGTACGTGTACCTGCAGGGGCGTCTGAATTACTCATTGACACTTTACGTGGTTTTAAACGCCAAGCATTGCATGCAGCGAAATTGGGTTTAAAACACCCTCGTACTGCTGAAGAAATGCTATTTGAAGCGCCCTGGCCTGAAGATTTTACACATTTAGTGAATGTGTTACGTTCAGAAAACGCTGCATATTAAGGACGCGTATATGGAATTTGTTCAAGGACTACCTCAAGGCGTATATGTAGGGCAAACGCGTGTTCATCATCCTTTGGCATTACCAACGGATCAACTTGAGTTGTCTGGCTTTAATCTGGCTTTACATGTCAATGATGAGGCACAACGTGTTCAGCAACATCGCATGATATTGTTAGATGAGTTTGCTCAGTTCGGTGTTAAGAAAATGACATGGATGACTCAAACACATAGTACGATTTGCCATACAGTAAATGAACAAATTCCTTTTAAGGCGTTAATCGGCGATGGTTTGGTCACTCAAACCAAAGGTCATGCTTTAATGATGATGACCGCTGATTGCTTACCTGTCGTGTTAGGGAATGTCGAAGGTACGGAAATCGCAAACTTGCATGCGGGTTGGCGTGGTTTAGCAGGAGGGATTGTTGAAAATACGGTTGTTGCTATGCAGAACCCTCCAGCTTGGGCATGGTTAGGAGCTGCGATTAGCCAACCTTGTTTTGAAATTGGGGCTGAAGTAAAGGCTGCTTTCTGCGACAAGTATCCTGAGTTGGGAACAGCTTTTGTTGAGGGAGCTGCTCCAAATAAATTTCATGCAGATTTATATGCAATTGCGCGTTTTATTTTGCAGAGTCTAGGTGTGAAACAGGTTTTAGGCGGAGACCAATGTTCTTATCAACAAAGCGATGAATATTTTTCTTATCGTCGTAATGCGAAGACTGGACGTATGGCCACCTTTGTTTTTATATAAGCTCTATAAACAGTAAGTACATTCACTCTCTTATTTTGTAGTAATTAAACAAAATAAGAGAGTTTTTATTTAGCTGTAAGGTATTACGATTGTGAAGTGTATTGAAACACTTGTATTTCATATTTATAGATGTAGGTTTAGCAAGCGCTAATAAAATGATAAAATAGAAAAAATCGCTCAAAATTTTAATCTTATGTCTTTGCCTGAAAAACATCTCTCTATTGTCTACCACAGTCCATATGGTCATACCGCCAAGGTAGCTTTCGCTATTGCTGCTGGTGCAGAGGTGATGGGGGTAAAAGTACATCTAATGAATATTGAACATATTGATTGGGATGCGCTTGATACATCACAAGGCATTATTTTCGGATCTCCTACCTATATGGGAAGTATGACTGCCGACTTTAAAAAGTTTATGGACAGTACTTCTAAACGTTGGAAAGAGCGTTTGTGGCAAGGCAAGCTCGCGGCTGGCTTTGCAAATTCGGGTGGTTTGAGCGGCGATAAACTAGCGGTATTACAACAATTAAATATTTTTGCCATGCAACATGGCATGTTGTGGTCAGGTTTGCCTTTAATGACCACAGGACATGGTGAAAAAGATTTAAACCGATTATCGAGTTGTTTAGGTCTAATGACTCAGTCAGACAATGCTCCTGTTGAAGTTACTCCCCCACAAGGCGACTTGGATACAGCTAAATGGTTTGGTGAATATATTGCCGGATTACTTTATCGTATAAGTTGAAATAAGCATTTGATTTTATATTAAATAAATATTACATCTTTATTCTAATTACAAAAAAGTTGTATTTTTTTTGTCCATTTTTGATTATTTTTTACCAAATGGTTTATTTGGACAATGATGTCTAAATCCTAATAAATAAAAAAATGGAATAATCATGAAAATTTTTTTAACAGCTCTTTGTCTAAGTTGGGCTACTTTAAGCTATGCCAATTTAGAATCTGCAGATCTTGTTCCTCTAAGTGATTCAGAACTTTCTAAAGTTGAAGCTCAAGCATTATTTTCATTTACCTATACCGACCCAAAACAAGCTGATGCTTCGATGAACCAGCAAAATATTGGCTTTTATAAATTGGGTTTAGAGGCAAATCTTGAGCTAAATGCCAATATTAATAAGTTGCAATTAGGATGTGGAGGAGTAAACGGTTTAGGTGGGTGTGATATTGATATTGATAACTTAAGTTTAAGTGGCTTAAGTGATACAAGTGATGGTCGAGCTTCTTCTTCTGCTGTTTTTAGTAATCCCTTTATTGAATTTGCAATTAAAAATCCAGACAGCGCAGCTTTAAGAGAAATTAAAGGTTTTCGTTTAAGTGCTGAAAAGGTTATGGGACTGCTGACTATGGGGCTTGAAAATTCAGAAACACCAAATGGAATTAATAGCTTAAGTGGTTACATGAAAATTAAAGATACCACTGGTTTAGCTTATACCGCTGCCCGTAATATGTCTTATCAAGATACAGGCAAGACCATTGATGGGACTGTTAATGCATGTATCGGGATTTGTATTCCTTTAGGATTTAACTCGTCTGATTATAATTTGCAATTACAACAGACCACTGCACCTATTGTGATCAACGGGCAAGTGATTTCTGGTTCACGAATGAATAATGTCATGCTGAACGGAGTAGCAAATATCGATCAGCTTAATTTCTCTGGAGATCTGAAAGCTTCTATTAATGCAGCACTTGGTCTATTAAATTTACAAAAAAATGTAACGGGCAGCATTACCGGATTAAGAGCGGCGCTCACAGTTGATCAAAACTTAGGATTCATTCATAAAATTGAATTAAATAATCCTTTCTCGCTTTCTTTGCAAGGCCAACAAATATTTTGGCCAGGTGCAGATGCAGCAGCAGAACGGGGGTGGTGGATGGCTTTTGATGATGAAATTGATATTGGCAATGTTACGCCAAGTAAACAAATTGAGATAACTAATGATGTTTTAAAGCAGGTGGTAGATCCAATTAGCGCTTATTTAACCGCAAACCCAGTGAGATGTAATCTTTTAAATTGTTTGTTTGGTGAAGACTTAGCAGTTGGTGAGGTTAAATTACCCAATACAATTGTGAATTTCCCATTGAAAGATTTGCAACTTAAAAATCAATCTTTTGCACCAAACTGTTATGGCAATTTAAAATTTTGCTAAATTCAAAGTGACATAAAAAAACCTTTAAAGTTAACTTTAAAGGTTTTTTTATTACTTATGAAATATACGAGCTTTATCACGTTGCCAATCGCGGTCTTTTTCAGTTGCACGTTTGTCATGAAGCTGTTTACCCTTCACAAGCGCAATTTCTAGTTTAACTAAATGACCTTTCCAGTAACATGCCAAAGGAACGCATGAGTAACCTTTTTGGTTAACTGCACCCATTAGGTGTTCAAGCTGGCGTCGGGAGAGCAATAACTTACGGGTACGTGTTGCTTCAGGTACCACATGGGTCGAAGCCGATAATAAAGGCTGAATTTGTGAGCCAAGTAAAAATGCTTCGCCATTCTTGAAAATGACATAACTTTCCGTCAAAGTCATGCGCCCAGCACGTAAGGATTTTACTTCCCAACCTTGAAGTGACAGGCCAGCTTCAAATTTTTCTTCGATAAAATAATCATGACGGGCACGTTTATTTTGTGCGATTGTTCCGCCATTGTGTTTCTTTACTACTGTTGCTTTCGCCATAATTCAAACTTCCACAATTATGCCTATTGTGCCGTAAACTGATGCTAAGGTGAAGTTTTTCCTGCACATGAATATTTCGCCTCATGTATAACTTTTGCTAAAATAGGTTCACAATACAATTAGAGTACTAGCGGATGTCTAAAACGCGTGTAATTTATCCTGGAACATTTGACCCCATCACGAATGGACACGTTGATTTAGTTACTAGAGCATCAAGAATGTTTGATGAGGTTGTAGTAGCAATTGCAATTGGACATCATAAGAACCCTTTGTTCAGTCTAGAAGAAAGAGTTGAACTGGCGCAATCATCTTTAAGTCATCTATCAAATGTTGAATTTGTAGGCTTTGATGGTTTACTGGTTAATTTTTTCAAAGAACAAAAGGCAACCGCGGTACTTCGTGGTTTAAGAGCGGTTTCTGACTTTGAATATGAATTTCAACTTGCCAATATGAACCGTCAACTTGACCCACATTTTGAAGCGGTGTTTTTAACACCATCTGAGCAGTATTCTTTTATTTCTTCGACATTGATTCGGGAAATTGCTCGTTTAAAAGGGGATGTAACCAAGTTTGTTCCGCAAGCTGTGGTTGAGGCCTTTGAACGTAAACATCAACAAGGTTGGTAACGTGTCGTTATATATCACCGATGAATGCATAAACTGTGATGTTTGTGAACCAGTTTGCCCGAATGAAGCAATTTTTATGGGTGAAGTGATTTATGAAATTCATCCAGATTTGTGCACTGAATGCGTTGGTCATCATGATCAACCGCAATGCCAATTGTTTTGTCCTGTAGATTGTATTCCTAAAGATCCAGAGCATGAGGAAACGGAAGAACAGCTATTCGACAAATATAAAAAATTAATTGCTCAAAAAAGCACGAGCAATTAGTAAATAAATTTGTTAATATGCGCCCCTGAAGTGAGCTGGATGGTCGCTGCTGTGGAGGTCTTCGTGACTGAAGCAGGGGAGGAAAGTCCGGGCTTCATAGGGCAGGGTGCCAGGTAACGCCTGGGCGGTGAAAGCCGACGGAAAGTGCAGCAGAGAGTAGACCGCCTCATTCGTGAGGTAAGGGTGAAAGGGTGCGGTAAGAGCGCACCGCGTGTCTGGTAACAGTTCACGGCATGGTAAACCCCACCAGAAGCAAGACCAAATAGGAATCCTGAGGTACGGCCCGTACTGGATTCGGGTAGGTCGCTTGAGCGTATGAGTGATTGTACGCCTAGAGGAATGACCATCCTCGACAGAACCCGGCTTATAGGCTCACTTCACCTAATTTATTTAAAATTTATCTTGACGTGCATTAAAGAAACTAAGATAATGCGCGCACAGTTTTAGGCTATGTAGCTCAGTTGGTTAGAGCACCGCACTCATAATGCGGGGGTCACAAGTTCAAGTCTCGTCATAGCCACCATTTTATAGACCACGCTCCTGCGTGGTCTTTTTTTATGCTCATTTCCTGAGTAAACATACCTCTAAAGATCAATTTTATAATGATGATATGTTTTTTTGATTTTTTATTAGCTTATTAATATTTAAAAATTATTTCCCTTAGCTGGGGATAGGCAATAAACATATTCTAATTGCATGTAGTATTGGTATTACACCATTTCCACCATCAAATGGATGAGCTTGCTGAAGCGGTACATTATGCTTACCGTTCCCCTGGGCATGTAGCTTTATTAAATGAGTTAAAGCGGGAACATGCAGAGCGTGTGTTTAGCTATTCTGAGTCGAAAGGTTGTGTGCTTAATCTAGACAAATTAATATCATCTCAACCCAAACCACATATCTATGTATGTGCTACTAAACCCAGGATTGATGTTGTAACAAGCACTGTTAGCGTGATGGCTACATTCACTAGGGACAATTTACTTCAACAGTTTCTTAAGAGGGTTGGGCTTTTGCTGTTGTACTTGCTAAGTGTAATCAGGAAGTAGAGATACAAAGTAACCAAACCATTTTACAAGCCATCGAAACATTTAATATTGATATTGAATGTTTGTGTTGTGAAGGGGTATGCAACGGTATATGTGAAACTGATATTTTGGAAGGTGAAGCAGAACATTTTGATCAAAAATTCAGTGATGCAGAAAAGACTTCACAAAAAATATAGTGATTTGTGTGCCGCTGGCAAAAAGTAAAGAGCCAATATTAGATATTTAATACATTTCTGTGGTCGATCAATTGTTTAAAACATAAATTCGCTAAAAAATGAACAAACAAAGGTGAACTGAATCTTATTTGTTCATTTGGTGGAATTTAATGGTTTTGAACTCTTGACCTGTTCTGTAGAACTATAGATAATGCGCACACAGTTTACGGCTATGTAGCTCAGTTGGTTAGAGCACCGCACTCATAATGCGGGGGTCACAAGTTCAAGTCTCGTCATAGCCACCATTTTAAAAACCATGCTCATGCATGGTTTCTTTTTGTCTTTTTTTTACTCATTAAAATGTTTTTCAATAATATCGAGTGTTTTTGAGCTTTGATAAAAAGGAGCTAAAATCGCTTGAAGTAACGGTTCTAAAAAACCGTGTTCATTAAAGGCATTTATAACCTTAGGGTAAAAACGTAAAGCTTCAGTTTGTAAATCGGTTTCAGTTAAACCAATCTCACTTAATACTTCAAATAAACTTTCATCTTTGTAAAAGTCATAAAAAACCTCTACGCCATACAAAATAAGATCTTGCATAAATTGTGACTGACGTAATTCTTTCCAATATTCGTAAATTAAAACGAAGAACTCTTCAACATCAAGAGGAGTCAACTGCTTCATAAACTCATAGGTTTTTTTGTGACGAAGATCTTCCCAAATATGACGAACCAGACTTTCTAGGTCTTCAGCTGATAAAAGACTTAATTCTGTTAATTGCTCATGAATAAAGTTAGCGGCCCATGTTTCGAGCTTATGTTCAAGACGCTGTTGTTGTAAAAAAGAGAATTTTTTGAGTTTATGTTGCCATTCAAAATGATAGTCATCTACTCTAGATGCGTTTAGAAATTTTGGTAATTTTTGTTCTAGAGTTGAAGTTGCAATATATTGACAAAGTTGTTGGACGGAAGGGCTAGTGCTTAAAAACTCATTAAGATAATGCCTGATATGTTCCATTTCTAGAAATTTGGATAGCCACATTTCAAATTGGTGATCAGACACCAAATCTTGTAGTTGTACGGGGGATTTCATGGCAGATAGGTAAATACGCTGTGCGATTTCCCCAATAAACTCAAGTAATCCTGCCCCAAGTTGCATTTCAAAAGCATAGCGTTTTACAACGGCTTGTAATTGTTCTAAATCAACTACTTCATGAAGTTTGATTTCATCGGCATGCTGCATAAACAGTTGAATGAACTGCCGGAAATAAATAGGTGAGTTTTCTATAGATAATTGTTTTTTGAAAAATTCCACCTGCTCAAGCAAAAGTGCTTGAGCAAGTGTTGTAGTTTTTGATGAGTTTTTTTGCTCAGTCATTCGCTGTCCAACCGTTGACAATCGGATAACGTCGTTCGCGGCTAAATGCACGAGAGGTAATTCTCGGACCAATAGCGCCTTGACGACGTTTGTATTCATTACGATCAACTAAACGGATGACTTTTTCAACTACTTCTTTATCAAAACCTTTGGCAATAATATCTGCCTGACCTAAATCTTCTTCAATGTATGCGTAAAGGATGGCATCTAAAACATCATATGCTGGTAAAGAGTCTTGGTCTTTTTGGTCTGGACGAAGTTCTGCTGAAGGTGGACGAGTAATTACGCGCTCAGGAATAACTGGGGTTTCACTTAAGCTATTACGGTATTTTGCTAATTCAAACACGATAGTTTTATAAACATCTTTTAGAACTGCGAAACCACCAACCATATCACCATAAAGTGTACAGTAACCAACTGAAAGCTCAGACTTGTTGCCAGTAGCGAGTACTAAATTACCAAATTTATTTGATAAACCCATGAGTAAGGTGCCGCGTGCGCGCGCTTGTAAGTTCTCTTCAGTTGCATCTGCTGGTGAGTTGCCAAAGAAAGGATACAAGGTTTGCATAAAGCTATTTACAACTGAATGTATTTCAGCGATACCGAAAGTTACACCCATACGTCGAGCTTGTTCTGCCGCATCTTCAACACTAATTTGAGAAGTGTAAGTATAAGGCATCATTACGGCTTGTACTTTTTCTGCACCGATTGCATCAACAGCAATAGCTAATGTAAGGGCAGAGTCAATACCGCCAGATAAACCTAAAATTACACCTGGGAAGCCTGAACGCTCTACGTAATCACGTGTTGCCAGAACTAAACCTTGATAGATCTCTGCAAAGGTCTCTAAAGCAGGCGCAGATTCTGTGACTTTAAATGATTTGTTTTCATGGTCAAATTCAGCAATAAAGAGGTCTTCTTTAAAGCTTGGCGCTTGTAAAGCAATTTCACCACTTTTATTACTAACAAAACTTGTGCCATCAAAAATTAGATCATCTTGTCCGCCCACTTGGTTAACGTACACAATGTTCAGATGAAGTTGTTTTGCAAGTTCACTCAGTGTTTGTGTGCGGTGTTGTGGTTTACCGACCTCATATGGTGATGCATTCAATACAAGAACAGTATCAACATTTAATTGGCTTAACTGTTTTACGGTATTAATTGACCAGATATCTTCACAAATCAATACACCAAACTTATGTCCAAGATATTCAAACACCAAGTGCTGATGGCCTTTTTGGAAATAACGTTTTTCATCAAAGACGCCATAGTTTGGTAAGTTATGTTTATTAAAGACACCCAAAACTTGACCGTCTTTCATGACAGCAGCAGAATTATAACGTTGACCATCTTCTGTCTGGTTCACGAATCCGAAAACCATGACAATATCTTTAACTTCGGCAAGCTGAGCAAAAGCCTTTTGCATACGTTTATTTAAATTTGGACGTAGCAGTAAGTCTTCAGCTGGATAACCAATAACAGAAAGCTCGGGAAAAATAATCAGGTCAGCGTCTTGTTTTTTCGCCTGATTTACTTGCTCAATCATCTTTTTGGTGTTTGAGTCAATATTGCCAATATGCGGAGAAAACTGAGCAAGGGCAACTTTAAAACTTTTCATTCAAACCTAATCCTAGATCATAACGAATATAGATACACACAGTGTTGATTTTTATAGATATAATTTTTCAACGATGTGTATGATACGATAGTAAACAATTAAAATAGTAAACAAAAATGTCAAGATCAATAATATATACCAATCACATATTTTCTGCGTAAAAATAACGAGATTTTCTGTATAGAATAGAAACAGGCTTCATTATTTTTATTGTTTGTATACTGCCTTATCACAAGCCAATTTGGAATAAGCGCGTTATATTTTTTTCAATAATTTGAATTAAATAAGATTGATTTTATAGTTTAGGTAAGTATTTCTGCTTTATAAAAATTCTCATTTACATTAAGCAAAAATGTTACGTTCAAAGAAAGACTGATTATTTAGTTACAAATGAAGTTGAGGTGAACAGATAATATTTGGAATTTTTCCAGAACAAATGTCACGAGCAATTTCGCCTTGCTGCTCAATGTTATAAGAGTTAAACGCCTTGTGGGGAGAGTAGATGTATTTATAGGGATTGTAAGTTTTAAAGCTAAGATAATAGGCCGATTGTAGCAATGCACCTTTAAGCAGTACATGAATACCTTTTTGATACTGCATGACATGAGTGAGTTCGTGAATAAAAATACCCTGCATAAATTTAGATTCTAGAGCGTAATTTTCGCTGTAATCGGAAGGATTGACATAAATATTTCCGTTTGGCGCCATAAAAATACCGCAAGACTGCCAAGGTAGATAACGAGTGGCAATAATTTTAGGTTGTTCACAATTGAGCATGTCACCGAAAACGAGTTGTGCTAATACTTTTTCTTGAGCTGTTAGATGTCTGATGGGATATTTTTTTAAGTGACGAAAAATAAAAAGCGTAAGAAGTATAAATTGTTGTTGGGTCGAGCGTTTAAGGGCAGTAAGGGTTAGCATAGCTTTGCCATTAAAATGAGTTCATCTATTTCTTTAGGATAGTATAGATTACTCATGAGTAAATAAAGAGTCAGAGTTACTCATTGGGTATAACTTTAAGAGCGCATTGATTTTATGCTTTTGATTGAACAAGTTTAAATATAAATAACTCTGCGAGCTTTTATTGTCTAAATTAAGGAAATTTCTTGGATAAGAAAAACCCCAGTTAAAACTGAGGCTTTACGACAACTAAAATCACAACTGCAAATAAAATTAAGGTTGGCATTTCATTAAAGAAGCGCCAGAACCTATGTGATTTGTAGTGAGCGTTTCCGATAAGTTTTTTACGATAGTAGCCACATATCAAGTGGTAGATGACTAATAAAGCCACTAAACCTACTTTAAGGTAAAACCATGTTGCCTGATGGTAATGTCGAGTTGCATCGCCCCACTCCACAAGAAAATGGGCGGTAATTAATGTGGCGATCATAGAAGGCCACATAATTCCGCGATACAACTTACGTTCCATTATTTCAAAGCGTTGATGACTAGCTGCATCTTCACTCATGGCATGGTAAACATATAAACGTGGTAAGTAGAACAAAGCAGCGAACCAACAAACCACAGCAATAATATGTAATGCTTTTACCCACAAAAAAGCATCAGAAGGTGCATCCATCGATAATCCTACGTGGGATTATGCATCCCACTTCTTGAAAATAAGGCAAGCGTTAACACCGCCAAAGCCAAAACTGTTACTCATTACAGTATTCAATTTTGCATCACGTTTTTCAAGTACGATATCAAAAGGTTTTGCGCCTTCATCAAGCTCAGTTACATTGATGTTTGGTGCGATAAAGTCATTTTGCATCATTAGAACAGAGTAGATAGCTTCTTGTACACCAGCTGCACCCAAGCTATGACCTGTCATAGATTTGGTTGAGCTAAGAGGAGGTACATTGCCTTCACCAAATGCACGTTCCATTGCCTTAAGTTCTGTAATGTCACCAGCTGGAGTAGATGTACCATGGGTATTTACATAGTCAATTTTGTCTACGCCATGTTGCTTAGCTTCTTCAAGTGCCATTAATACACAACGTGTAGCACCTTCACCACTTGGAGCAACCATATCTGCGCCATCGCTGTTTGCAGCATAACCAACCACTTCAGCTAAAATGTTGGCACCACGTGCTTGAGCATGCTCAAGTGATTCAAGTACGACAAAACCACCACCGCCAGCAATAACGAAACCGTCGCGGTCTGCTGAATATGGACGAGATGCTGTTTCCGGAGTTTCATTATATTTCGAGCAAAGCGCACCCATTGCATCAAACAATAAACTTTGAGACCAATGATCTTCTTCACCACCACCAGCAAGCATAAGGTCTTGTTTGCCGAGTTGGATAAGATTGTACGCATAACCAATTGCGTCAGCAGAAGTTGCACAAGCACTTGTAATGGTATGAGCAATACCTTGCAGTTTGAATGCAACACCTACGTTTGCAGTAATGGTGTTTGACATGTTGCGTGGTACGAAGAAAGGTCCTACTTTACGAGCACCTTTAGTCTCTAAAAGCTCTGTCATTTCAACAACAGATGCAGTTGAACCACCACCTGAACCGCCTGCAATACCATAACGTGGATTACCACCGATTTGCTCAGCAGTAAGTCCTGCATGTTCAACAGCAGCAACAGCAGCATTGTAAGCGTACATTGCACATACGCCCATAAAGCGTTTTAACTTACGGTCAATATGATCAAAATCTTGTTCTGCAGCAGCGCTCACATGACTTTTAAAATTGAGTTCAGCATAAGTTGGGTTAAAACGTGTCCCCGAGATTCCATTTTGAAGTGAATGAGTAACTGCTTCTAAAGAGTTACCGATACATGAGTTAATACCCATACCAGTGATTACAACACGTTTCATCTACAGGTCCCTTTATGGTGATATTAAGAGTCTAGCGTGATCAACAGCTATTAAAATGAATAGGAGAATATAGCTGTAAGCAAACAAGACTCATGTTTTTTCGTTGTTAACATGATAGCAGAAAGGATTTTTATTTCTTATGGCAAATCTTTATGACAATTTTACATTTAAAAAAAATAACTAAATACATGGTATGTTGCATTTAGGGTTAACTAAAATACACACATTCAAGTTGAGATAAATCCACATTCCACCTAGTATTTATGTCTAATTAGATAAATTAAAAAATCGAGGTACTTGATGACAAAATTTAATAATAATCAATCTGACAATTTGTTTTCTCAGGTCTTCGGAGTGGCTAAAAAGCTCAGTTCTACAGGATTGAGTATCTTGCAACAGAACCAATCAGGTGATGTAAGTAAGGTAATTGAACCAATTCCAGCTGGTAAAACGGTTGAAGGTAAATCGAGAGCAAAAAGCCCATTTGAAGTTGAGCAATATGAAAGTCCTCAACAAATGCTTCGAGAACAATTACCGAGAGTAACTCGTCAGGTCTTTGGACGGCATTTTACAAAAGTAAATGGTGTGGCGACATTTCTTTCCCCAGATTGGGATCAAAAAGTCTCAGGCTATTTATTTGATTGGTTGAATGACTTTAGTTCAAAAAGCACTTTAACTGAAAAAATTCTGGAAGAAGCGGGTGCTAAAGATTTATTTGAACTAACTAAAGATACAGGACGCTCTCAACGTTTAAGTCAGGCACTCATTGAACAAAATAAATTAATTGCGACAATACAAGGGGCAATTACAGGCGTGTCAGGTGTGGTTGGTGCTGCTGTAGATGTTCCAGTTTCACTCGTCTTGGTTTTAAGAACAATTTATCAGACAGGAAGATCACATGGCTTTGATCTTTTGGAAGTTACAGACCAAGATGTCGTCGAGTTTATCTTTAAAGAAGTGGACATTAGTTTGATTGCAGAAAAGCAAACTCTATTGTTAGCTTTAAAAACGTTACGAAATATGTTGGAAACACAAGATATTCGTCAATTTCAGCAGGTATTAGGTTCAACTACTGATCTAGATACTTTGAAGAATTGGTTAGTTGATGAAGAGGGGGAGTTTAAATGGAGTTGGTTAAATCGTATTCCTAAACTCTCAGCCTTTGGTAAATTTACACCAGTTGCTGGTGCTGTTTTAAGCGCTGTATATAGTTGGAAACTACAAGAAGATGTTGGTCATAAAGCACAGGCCATCTTTGGAGCTGCACGACATTATTTAAATGAACATCCAAGTGAGCATTTATCTCCGTTACAAGCTTATTATGCTGCGGTTACGCTCATGCAGAAAGCGAGTCCACGTCTTTTAAATGTTGGTGAAGATGGTAATGTTCATGCTGCACATCATCATAAAGTAGAAAATCATGATGTAATTTCAAAAGTATCTATTGTCTTAAAGCCTACAGAAAGTAAAAAGAGCGAAGAGAAAATTCAGGAAAATGTTCATCAAGGTATCGAGCAACTTGCCGATAAACATGTAGAGGAACATGAGCATACGGAGCAAAAACCAGCTTTAACTCCTGAAGAAGATGAAGAGGAATTAGAGGATAAAAAATACTCTTAACAATACGCTTACAAATAAGAGCTTTAAAAATAAAATCTGAACTCTATTTAGATTTGTAAGTTATCCTGTCAAAGATTGATATGGTCAACATTTGGTAAGTATTGCCGTGTTGACCATTTTTGCATCTTAGCTTACAATTATGTGCCCTTAAAAAGAGGTATTTTCTTTTTAAGGTTTATTAATAACGGGAGAATTGCCATATGGCAACAACGAATCAGTTGATCCGTAAGGGTCGTACGACTTTGGTTGAAAAATCCAAAGTTCCTGCGTTGAAGGCTTGTCCACAACGTCGTGGTGTTTGTACACGTGTTTATACAACTACACCAAAAAAACCTAACTCAGCTATGCGTAAGGTTTGCCGTGTTCGCTTAACTTCAGGTTTTGAAGTATCTAGCTACATCGGTGGTGAAGGTCATAACCTACAAGAGCACAGTGTTGTTCTTATCCGTGGTGGTCGTGTTAAAGACTTACCAGGTGTACGTTACCATACCGTTCGTGGTTCATTAGACTGTGCTGGTGTTAAAGATCGTAATCAATCACGTTCTAAATACGGTACTAAGCGTCCTAAGAAGTAATTCTAGGAAACTAGTCCAATAAGCCCTTTAGCGTTTCGCTTGTTTGAATTCTTCATAGTTTTGTAATTCAAGCGACGTATAGTAAGGCCAGCGTCGTGTACATGACACTTGTACAAACTGCTGGATTATCCTGAAGTGTCATATTATTAGGTGTATTAAAATGCCAAGACGTCGCGTAGTCGCTGCTCGTGAGATCCTTCCAGATCCAAAATTTAGCAGCCAAACAATCGCTAAATTCATGAACCACGTAATGCAAGATGGTAAAAAATCTGTTGCTGAAGGTATCGTTTACGGTGCTTTAGAACGTGTTCAAGAAAAAAACAAAGTAGACCCAGTTGAATTTTTCGAGACTACTCTTGAAAAAGTTCGTCCTATGGTCGAAGTAAAAGCACGCCGTGTTGGTGGTGCTACTTATCAAGTACCTATGGAAGTACGCCCATCCCGTCGTACTGCCTTAGCAATGCGTTGGTTAGTAGATGCTGCTGCTAAGCGTTCTGAAAAAACGATGGCTTTACGTCTTGCTGGTGAGTTGCTTGATGCAGCTGAAGGTAAAGGTTCAGCAATCAAAAAACGTGAAGACGTGCATCGTATGGCTGAAGCCAACAAAGCCTTCTCTCACTACCGTTTCTAAGCGGATAAAACAGTCCCTAATCAGGAGAATATTCATGCGTACAGCAGCTCGATTCAACATTGCTCTTTATCAAAGTGGGAGCTTTGCGGGTATTTAAGTTGCCTGCTTGGATATTTGTACGCATCAATCTAATTGATGCGTCCTGTTTTAAATATAACATTTAGGAATGTAGACCTCATGGCTCGCCAAACCCCAATTAGTAATTACCGCAACATCGGTATTTCTGCGCACATCGACGCAGGTAAAACAACTACAACAGAACGTATTTTGTTCTACACAGGTGTATCTCACAAAATTGGTGAAGTACACGATGGTGCAGCAACAATGGACTGGATGGAACAAGAGCAAGAACGCGGTATTACAATTACCTCGGCTGCTACGACTTGTTTCTGGTCTGGTATGGGTAACCAATTCGAACAACACCGTATCAACGTAATTGACACCCCGGGACACGTAGACTTCACAATCGAAGTTGAACGTTCTATGCGTGTTCTTGACGGTGCGTGCATGGTTTACTGTGCAGTTGGTGGCGTACAACCTCAGTCTGAAACTGTATGGCGTCAAGCAAACAAATATAAAGTGCCTCGTTTAGCATTCGTGAACAAGATGGACCGTACTGGTGCAAACTTCTTCCGTGCTGTTGAGCAAGTTAAAACTCGTTTAGGTGGTAATCCTGTACCTATCGTTGTGCCAATTGGTGCAGAAGATACGTTTGCAGGTGTTGTTGACCTTATCGAAATGAAAGCGATTATCTGGGATGAAGCATCTCAAGGTATGAAGTTTGAATATGCTGAAATTCCAGCTGACCTTGTTGATACGTCTAATGAATGGCGTACCAAAATGGTTGAGGCTGCGGCTGAAGCTTCTGAAGAATTAATGGACAAGTACCTTGAAGAAGGTGATCTTACTAAAGAAGAGATCATTGCAGGTTTACGTGCTCGTACATTAGCTTCTGAAATTCAAGTAATGCTTTGTGGTTCTGCGTTCAAAAACAAAGGTGTTCAACGTATGTTGGATGCTGTAATTGAATTCTTACCATCACCTACAGAAGTTAAAGCGATCGAAGGTATCCTTGACGACAAAGACGAAACTAAAGCGTCTCGTGAAGCATCTGACGAAGCTCCGTTCTCTGCGTTAGCGTTCAAAATCATGAACGACAAATTCGTAGGTAACTTAACATTCGTACGTGTTTACTCTGGTGTTCTTAAACAAGGTGATCCGGTTTATAACCCAGTTAAATCTAAGCGTGAACGTATCGGTCGTATCGTGCAAATGCATGCGAACGAACGTCAAGATCTTGATGAAATCCGTGCAGGTGATATCGCAGCGTGTGTAGGTCTTAAAGACGTTACTACTGGTGATACATTATGTGATGAGAAAAACATCATTACACTTGAGCGTATGGAATTCCCAGAGCCAGTAATTTCATTGGCTGTTGAACCAAAAACTAAAGCTGACCAAGAAAAAATGTCAATTGCTTTAGGTCGTTTGGCTAAAGAAGATCCATCGTTCCGCGTTCGTACAGACGAAGAATCTGGTCAAACAATTATTGCTGGTATGGGTGAGCTTCACCTTGACATCATCGTTGACCGTATGAAGCGTGAATTCGGTGTTGAAGCGAACATTGGTAAACCAATGGTTGCTTACCGCGAAACAATCAAAAAGACTGTTGAGCAAGAAGGTAAGTTCGTTCGTCAAACAGGTGGTAAAGGTAAATTCGGTCATGTATATGTTCGTTTAGAGCCTATGGATGTTGAAGAAGCTGGTAAAGAATACCAATTCGCTGAAGAAGTTGTCGGCGGTACTGTACCTAAAGAATTCTTTGGTGCGGTTGACAAAGGTATTCAAGAACGTATGAAGAATGGTGTATTAGCTGGTTACCCTGTTGTGGGTATCAAAGCGACATTATTCGATGGTTCTTACCATGATGTCGATTCTGATGAATTGTCATTCAAAATGGCTGGTTCGTACGCTTTCCGTGACGGTTTCATGAAAGCAGATCCTATCCTTCTTGAACCAATCATGAAAGTTGAAGTAGAAACTCCAGAAGACTACATGGGCGATATCATGGGTGACTTAAACCGTCGTCGTGGTATGGTTCAAGGTATGGATGATCTTCCTGGTGGAACAAAAGCAATTAAAGCAGAAGTTCCATTGGCTGAGATGTTTGGTTACGCGACTCAAATGCGTTCTATGTCTCAAGGTCGTGCGACTTATTCTATGGAATTCGCTAAATACGCTGAAACTCCACGTAACGTGGCTGAAGGCATCATCGCTAAGTTCCAGACTGGCGGTAAAAAAGGTGACGACGAGTAATCTTTCGATTACTATAAGCCCAAACTAATTCTTAGTTAAAAACCAAGCGCTCGTGCAGTGACCCTGCATGAGCAGTTTATAAAGGAAGATCATCATGGCTAAAGCCAAGTTTGAACGTAATAAGCC